>CAMCDF010000022.1 GCA_945873475.1 Bifidobacterium breve
CTGGTGGTGCCACCGACGGTCGTGAAGTCCCCCCCCGAGGTAGACGGTCGACCCCGAAATCACGATGGCATTGAAGTTGTTATTCAGGCTCGGGTTCCACGCGGTGAGCGTGCCGTCCGTACCGACCGCAGCCGCTCGGTTGCGGGCGGTTCCATTCAGGTTGAGGAACCACCCCCCGAGGTAGACGGTCGACCCGGAGACCGCAATCGCATTGACCCTGTTGTTCGGGCGCGGGTTCCAGTTGGTGAGCGTGCCATCGGTACCAACCGCCGCCACATTGCTCCGGGTGGTTCCCGCGACTGAACTGAACTGCCCCCCGATGTAGACGGTCGACCCCGCAATCGCAAGCGCAGTGACCACGCCACTCGCGTTCGGGTCCCAGTTAGTGAGCGTGCCATCGGTACCAATCGCAGCCACGCGGTTCCTAGTGGTTACACCGACGGTCGTGAAGCTCCCCCCGAGGTAGATGGTCGAACCCGAAATCGCAAGCGCATTGACCCCGCTACTCAGATTCGGGTCCCAGCTGGTGAGCGTGCCGTCGATGTCAACCGCAGCCGCGCGGTTCCTGGTGGTGCCACCGACAGAGGTGAAAGTGCCCCCGAGGTAGACGGTTGACCCCGAAACCGTGATGGCAAAGACCGCGTTATTCGGGTTCGGGTTCCAATTGGTGAGCGTGCCATCGGTGCCCACCGCCGCCGCATAGTTCCGGGTGGTTCCACCGACGGTCGTGAAGGACCCGCCGAGGTAGGCGGTCGACCCCGAAACCGCGATGGCAAGGACCTCGCCAAGCGCGTTCGGGTTCCAGTTGGTGAGCGTGCCATCGGTGCCAACCGCAGCGGCCCGGTTCCTGGTGGTGCCACCAACGGTCGTGAAGCCCCCGCCGAGGTACACGGTCGACCCCGAAATCGCGATGGCACCGACCGAGCCATTCAGGTTCGGGTCCCAACTGCTGAGCGTGCCGTCGGTGCCAACCGCCGCCGCATACCTCCGGGTGGTTCCACCGACGGAACTGAACTGCCCCCCGATGTAGACGGTCGACCCCGCAATCGCAAGCGCAGTGACCTCGCCACCCGCGTCCGGGTTCCAGTTGGTGAGCGTGCCATCGGTGCCAACCGCAGCGGCGCGGTTCCTGGTGGTGCCACCGACGGTGGTGAAACGGCCCCCGAGGTACACGGTCGAGCCCGAAACCGCAATCGCATTGACGGTGCTGCTCGGGCTCGGGTTCCATGCGGCGTCGAGGCTGCCGTCGGCATTGATGTGGGCGGCGTAGTTTCGTCGAGTGCCGTTCACCGAATTGAACGCGCCACCGATGTAGAAGCCACCGGACCCGTCAGGGGTCGCCACATTCACGTTGCCCCCACCAACCTTGGGGAAGGCCGGGGTGACAGCGCCCGACGTCGTGCCCACAAGCGCCCCAGACCCGGTGTCCCACGGATCAAATGCCGTGAAACCGCCTCCGAGGTAGCGCGTACCGTTCACGTCGGGCTCGCTGATTGTCCGGACAATGGAATTCGGCCCCTGGGTGATGCTGATGCGGTCGGTCGCACGGGCACCTGAGGCCAGCATCAGCATGAAGGCAAGGCCGGCGAGAAGCGCCAGGGCGAGCGTGACGCGGCGCCAGCCACGGGGGGACGCGGCCGTCACGTTCGGGGTGGGCTGAGACAGGGAGGGTCTCCTGAGTCGGGGGCACGGACCGCGAGTGCAGGGTCACCTTCGCCTGCCCCCGCACCCCCGGCAAGGATGCGCGGGGGGCTACCCCCTTCTTGGCCCTTCACGCAAGGGGCTACCCCCCTGTGCGTGACGCCCGAAGCTCGGCGCGCACCACAGCGCCACCTCCATCGCCTGGGGCAAGCAACCACTCACCGCCGGTGGCCTGGGCGATGATTGCGCTTCCGAGACCAGGGGCTCCTCCACCCGGCCCCGAGCCATCGTCGGTCACCACCACCACGGTTCTGCCGTCGGGGGCCATCGCGATGTCCACCTGTGCGTGGCGAGCGCCGCCGTGGATATAGGCGTTGTTCAGACACTCCTGAATGACCTCTTCCGCTGCATCCACCACGTCAGGCGCAAGGTGTGGCACTGCGCCCGCGCACTGCACATCGAGCAGGCCGGCCCAGCGGGCGCGCAGGTCATCGAGCACATCGGTAAGCCCCACGTCGGCGGGCGCCGTGGGCGGGGTGAAGTCGGCGTCGAGGGCGACCCGCGCATCTTCGAGGGCGCCCAGCAGTGCGGCGCGGTCGCTGTGCTTCACGGCCTCGTCGATGGCGATTGATGCCGCGATGAGCCCGGGCTGCACCGTGCCGTGTACGTGCCGCGCCACGTCGCGCTGCAGACGGGCCGTGGCCTCACCCATCACGCGGCGGTCGACCTCTGCCTCGCGGCGGGCTTCCTGCAGCCCGGCGATGACCGCGCCGGCGGAGGCGCGTGCAGTGAGCAGCACCGATGTTCCGACGACCAGAAGCAGGAAGTACCCGGCGGTTACCAGAGAAGCGCCACGGGATACGAACTCGCGAAGCGCCGGATCGATGAGCCCCGGTACGAGGGTGGGCACCATGACCGCCAAGAGGACGGCTGCCACCGTGACCAGCGGGGCGAGAGGCGGCCGCCAGCGAATGACGGCCCTGCCGGCCATGAACACCAGGGCCAACCACGCCAGATAGATGAGGGCCGTGACGATTCCGCCCGGCGGATTGATTCCACCCAATCGCCCCGTATAGGTAAGGCACCCGTACACCCCCAGCAGCGCTGCGGCGGCCATGGGCAGCGGATGCGTACGCAGCGACACCGCGAAGATGTCACGCCATGGCATCGACTCGCGCACTGTTGCCGAATCGATCCACAGGCGGCGGCTCGACGTGCGCACGGATCTGCGTGCGGCATCGCGAACCGCACGGGCTGCCTGCGACGAGGCGCCCGCGTCACTCGACTGAATGGCCTGGGCCACCATCTCATCGGCTGCTGCGCGCGATCCGCTCGACATGCCGCGAGCGTTGTTGACGGTGCTGGCGAGCGCGGCGGTGAGCGCGCCGGATGCCACCAGGATGTCGGCACGCGCCTGCACCAGTTGCTCAAGGGCGGTGCTGCGGGCGGCCCCGTACCACTGCCGAAGCCCAACCAGGTATACGAGCAGGGGGAAGTAGACGAAGATCAACGCGCGCGACGGCACCACGCGCTGCGCGACGGCGTCGACCATGAGGCCGCCCTGTCCCGTTGCCGCCTCGATCAGGGGCAGAAGGATGCTGGCCAGGGTGATGGCCACCGCGACTGCCGCAACAAGCCAGAGCGGTACGGGGCGATGTGCGTACCTCGTGGCCACCACCCGATTGGCCACGACGAACACCAGCACCGTGAACGGCACCATGATCAACCAGTTGAGCAACGCCAGTTGAGACGGCAGGAACGTGCGCACCACTGCGCCCGCCGTGAGGAATGCGACCACGAGCACACACGTGAGCGGTGACACCGCTGCATGGCTTCGCAGGATGTCGAGCGCAGGCGGGGCCTTGGGGGGGTTACTCGGGCTGGGATCCACCCTGGGCGCCGATCAGTCGGTAGTACTCGCGCGTGATCATGACACGCTGATTCCGACCGCCATCGTTGCCGATGTCGAGCTGCCTGGCGATGCGTGCGATGAGGTTCTCCACCGACTTGACCGCCACCACGCGGCGCTCGGCGATCTCGGCATTGCTGAGCCCCTCGGCCACCATGCGCATGGTTTCGATCTGCACGTCGGTGAGCCCATGGTCGGCCATATCTCTCGCCGCGGTCTCGCGCGCACCGGGCTGCGCCCGCTGAATGGCCCGGTCGATGGCGCGGCGCACCACCATGACGTCGTCCACGTCGCTCTTGAGCACGTACTCGGTACCCGGCGGGATCTGCAGCAGCTTGCCGGCCACCAGACGGGGGTCGGAGTACGCAGTGAGCAGCACCACCCCCACCTCGGGGTTGGCCGTGCGGGCAGCGTGGGCAAGCGCGATGCCGTTGGGGCCACGGCCAAGATCGAGGTCGGTCACCAGCGCGTCCACCCCGCCCCCCGACAGGTGCTCGACCGCCTGGCTGACATCGGCACAGCTGGCAACCACGTGCACGCCGTGGTGGCCGAGCGCGATGCCCAGCGAACTGCGAAGGAGCGCGTTGTCTTCAACCAGCACCACGGTCGGCATGGTCCCTATAGAACGCCTGCGGGCCGCGATTGGCAACCGCATGGAGCCCTCCGTCGTCCCCATAGGGGGTTACCCCCTGCGCCGCAGTGCCCACTGCTACGGAAAACGCACGAGGGCGGCCCGAAGGCCGCCCTCGTGGAAACGCTCACATGGGTGAGGAGATCAGTCCTCGCCCTGCGCCTTGGTGAAGCCGTCCTCGCCGTCGAAGCGCTGCAGCTTCTCGACGTGGGCCCACGTGTGCTCAGCGGCAACGGCCTGGAGCAGGTCGATGAGCTGGGCGTCGGAGAGCTCGCCGGAGTCGTCGCGCAGCATGAAGCGGGCGCGCCATGCGTCGACGGTGTCGGTGAGCACGTCGTTCGGCGGGTACACCATGGTGCCGCGCGAGTCGACCATCTTCAGGTAGAGGTCACGGCCCTCGCAGATCTTCTCCATGCTCTGGCCGATGGACATCTTGTCGCCGGCCGACTCGATGAAGATGTCGACGCCGCATACCTGGCGGTTCTTCACCTTCACGTAGTCAGGAGCCGAGCCCAGGTCGGGGAGCTTGATCGGCTTGTACTCGCGGATCTTCCAGTCGGTGGGCTTCTTGCCCAGGTTCTTGATGATCTCGTTCGTGTAGCCGATGGTGCCGCCCTGACGCTCGTCGCCGACGACGTCGCGGGTCATGACCTTGCCCTCCTCGAGGGTGGTGATGACGGCGTTCTCCATGAGCGCGGCCTCCTCGAACATGCCGAGGTGACGCAGCATCATGACGCCCGAGAGGATCATGGCGGTCGGGTTGATGACGTCCTTGCCGGCGTACTTCGGGGCCGAGCCGTGCACGGCCTCGGCGATGAAGACCTCGTTGCCGATGTTGGCCGACGGGGCGAAGCCCAGGCCACCGATGAGGGCCGACGACAGGTCGGACAGGATGTCGCCGTTCATGTTGGTGGTCACTAGCACGCTGTACTGCTCGGGCAGCTTCACCAGCTGGTGGGCGGCGTTGTCGACGATGACGTGCCACGACTCGATGTCGTCGTACTCGGGGGCGACTTCCTCGAACACGCTCTTCAGCGTGCCCTCGGTCATCTTCATGATGTTGGCCTTGGACATGGCCACGACGCTCTCGCGGCCCTCGGCACGGGCGAGCTCGAACGCCAGGCGCACGATCTTCTCGGTGCCCTTGCGCGAGATGAGCTTGAGGCCCTGGGCCACGCCCGGGGTGATCATGTACTCGATGCCCGCGTAGAGGTCCTCGACGTTCTCACGCACGACCACGAGGTCGATTCCGCGACCCGAGTAGGGCGTCTTCACGCCGGGGTACTCGCGGGCCGGGCGGATGTTGCCGTAGGTCTCGAAGAGCTTGCGCAGGGTGACGTTGGCGCTCTTCTCGCCGTAGCCCACCGGCGTGCCGAGCGGGCCCTTCATGACCACGCGCGTCTTGCGGATGGAGTCGATGGTGTCCTGGCGGACACCCGAGGGAAGCCCCTCGAGGAAGACGCGCTCGCCTGCGTGGCGCTCCTCCCACTCGATCGGGGCGCCGGTGGCCTCGATGATGCGAACAGTCGAGTCCACGACCTCCGGGCCGATGCCGTCACCCGGGATGAGGGTGACGAGCGTCTTGCCCGACTCGGTTACGTGAAAGTTGCCCAAGATAAGCCTCTCGTCGTCTTCCTGATGGCGCCGCTGCGCCCCTCTCAAGCGGTGGGCCGAAACCTTCCCGACCCGAAACCCGCGACAGAGTACCCGCCGGGCCCGAGCGATTGCCCATCGTTCGGTAACCGCCGTTACTAGGGTGCCCCACGTGACAGAACTCGACCACGTGATCTGGGCCGTGCCCTCGCTGGATCAGGCCATTGCAGCGCTGCGGCGCAGCCATGGACTGGCCGCGGTTTCGGGCGGCAGCCACCCCGCGTGGGGCACGCGCAACGCGATTGTGCCGCTGGGCGGCGCATACCTCGAACTGGTGGAGGTGGCCGATCCCGACGCCCCCATGGTGGGCTTCACCGCCCGGGTTGCCGAGGTAGCGGCCGGGGGCGGCGGCCTGGCGCTGTGGTGCGAGCGCACGGACGACATCGAGCACGAGGCCTCGGTGCGGGGCTACGACGTGGTGCCGGGCACGCGCGAGAACCCGGATGGGTCACGGCTGTCGTGGCGTGTTGCCGGCATGCCCCAGGCCTGCGCCACCCCCCTGCTGCCATTCCTCATCCAGTGGGACGACCCGGCGGCCATGCCGGGGGCGATGGCCGCCCATCATCCGTGGGGCGCGATTGACCGGGTGCACCTGGATGTCGGGCCGCACGGGCCGTCGCGCCTGTGGCTGCACTCGGGCGACTTGGAACAGCACCTGCCCTGATAGAGCCGGCGTTACCCGGTGACGGGCACCCGCCGCGAGCGATCGATCCGGCGCGCCCCGGCGCTAGTCGCTGTGCGGGAACCCCACCAGGAAGACGCCGATCACCATCCCGTCGGCGTCGATGATGGGCTCGTAATACGTGTCGTGCACCACACCCAGGATGTCGGCAGGGCCGCGGTACGACTGACCGGCGCGGATCGGGCCGATGACCGGACCGGCCGGGTCGAGTTCCGTGCCCACTGCGCGCTCGCCGTCGCGGATGATGGTCGTGGCCGCGCGCTCAAAGCCATCACCAGCGGCAACGAAGATGGTCGCCGTGCAGCCGTGCCCCGTGTGCACAGACGTGACGATCTCGAAGTTGGGCGTCGGGATGGCCGTTGACCCGAAATGCAGGGCGCCGTCCTGCAGCGACGGCGCTCCATTCCGCTCAGCGCGCTCGCGCAGTTCCGCCATGGCGGCGGTGAGGTCCTCGGCGTGGTCAACGTTCGTCATGAGGTGTCCTCCTGAATGGGTCGAAGCGATGGGCTCGGGGCGCTAGCCCCCGATCTTGCTCTTCACCAAGGCGCTGACAGCCCCGCCCTCGGCCTGGCCACCGGTGCGGGCCATCACGGCCTTGATCACGCCGCCCATGTCCTTCATGGATGATGCCCCGGTCTCGGCGATGACCTCGTCGATGATGGCCTCGAGCTGGGCCTGGTCCATCTCTGGCGGCAGGTACACCGAGAGGATGACCAACTCGGACTCCTCCTTGGTGGCGAGGTCCTCGCGACCGGCGGCCCGGAACTGCTCGATGCTCTCCTTGTGCTGCTTGGCGATGGAGCGCACCACCTTGATCTCGTCCTGCTCGTCGAGGTCGGCCTTCTTCTCGATGCGGGCGTTCTTGAGGGCCGCGAGCACGCGCCGCACCACGCCGAGGGTCTCCTTCTCCCCCGCCTTCATGGCGGCCTTCATGTCGTCGGTGAGGCGCTGCTCCAGGCTCATGCGCGCCGCCTAGGCCGAGAGGCCGGCGAGGTAGGCCCGGTAGGCCGGCTCGTCCATGAGGGCGTCCAGCTCAGACGGGTCGGACAGGCGCACCGTGATGAGCCAGCCGTCGCCGTAGGGGTCTGAGTTCACCAGCTCGGGGGCGTCGCCCACGGCTCCGTTGACGGCGATGACCTCGCCGGACGCCGGGGCGATGATGTCGCTCACGGCCTTCACCGACTCGAGCTCGCCGTATGAGCTGCCGGCGGTGACGGTGTCGCCCACGGCCGGCGGGTCGTAATAGACGACCTCCCCCAGGGCGTCCTGCGCGTACCAGGTGACGCCGAACGTGGCTTCGTCGCCGTCCACGCGCACCCAGTCGTGCTCGGGGTGGTAGCGAAGGTCTGCGGGGTACGTCTCGTCGCTCACTGGTGGTGCTCCTTGCGCGGTGATGAATCGACCATCGGCAGCCGGGTGACCTCGGCGGCCTTCTCCTTGCCCCGCACGTCGATGGACACCTGTGCCCCCACGTGCGCGTGCTCGGGTGAAACGTACGCGAGGGCAGCGCCCACGCCGAGGGATGGCGACAGCGTGCCGCTGGTGACCACCCCGACCTGCTCACCGCCGGCCATCACGGGGCAGCCGCCGCGGGGAATGCCCTTCTCGGTGAGCACGATGCCCACCAGGCGGTCGGGGGTTCCCTCCTCGGCCTCGCGCTGCATGCGCTCGACCCCGGGGAACCCACCGTGGGCCAGGTCGCAGGCCCACTTGAGGCCCGCCGAGATGGGGCTGCGATCGCGCGAGAGCTCGTTGCCGTACAGCGGGTAGCCCATCTCGAGCCGCAGGGTGTCGCGCGACGCCAGGCCGCATGGGTCGGGGCGGTCGGCCCCTGCCATCAGGGCGTCCCACACGGCGGGCGCCTGCGAGGCGTCGCACATGATCTCCACGCCCGGCTCGCCGGTGTACCCCGTACGGGCCACCAGGCAGGGCACGCCGGCCACATGGGCCTCGGTGGACTCCATGTATGCCAGGGCGAAGGGCTCGGGCGAGGACACCGGGGTGAGGGCCTTCACCCAGTCAGGGCCCTGCAGCGCCAGCATGCCGACGTCGGGCGACCGGTTGACCATGTCGATGCCGTCGGGCGCCAGCGAGGTGAGCCTGGCCCAGCAGGCATCGATGTTCGAGGCGTTCACCACCAGGAGGAAGCGATCGAGCAGCGCGTACGCCAGCAGGTCGTCGATGACCCCGCCGTTGTCGTCGGGCAGCAGCGTGTACTGCGCCTGCCCCGGGCCGATGCGCGTGATGTCGTTGGTGAGGCTTGCCTGCAGGAACTCGCGGGCGCCCTTCCCCATCACCTCGATCTGACCCATGTGCGAGACATCGAACAGCCCGCAGGTGGAACGCACCGCCAGGTGCTCGGCGCGCACCCCCACGTACTCCACGGGCATCTCCCAGCCGGCGAAGTCGACGATCTTGGCTTTCGCCGCCACGTGGGCGTCGTAGAGGCTGGTGCGCTTGAGGTCGGTCACGCGGCGGACTCTACGCAGCGATGCGGAGCACGCCCGGGGAGCACGCCCCCGGTGCCAGGCACTTAACCGAGCGTCACGCGATGCGCACGGCTCGGTTAAGTGCGTGGCACCGGGGTTGGCTAGGAGTCCTTCAGGAAGCTCGGCACGTCCAGCGCGTCGCCTGAGTCGAACGACGGGCGCTCGCGGCGCGGCGGCTCGCTGGCGCGCTCGCGGCCGAAGGCCGGGCGCTCGCGCTCGGCGCGGCGGCGCACGATCTCCTTGTGGCCGTCATCGAAGCCGGTGGCGATGACCGTGACGCGCACGTTGTCGCCCAGGCTGTCGTCGACGACGGTGCCGAAGATGACGTTGCAGTCGGGGTCGGCGGCCTCGCGCACGATGCTGGCGGCCTCGTCGACCTCGAACAGCCCCAGGTCGTGGGTGCCGGCGATCGAGAGGATGACCCCGGTGGCGCCCTTCATGCTGGTCTCGAGCAGAGGCGACGACGTTGCCGTGCGGGCGGCCTCGGCAGCGCGGTTCTCGCCGCTTGCAATGCCGATGCCCATGAGCGACGAGCCGGCTCCCGACATGATGGTGCGCACGTCGGCGAAGTCGAGGTTGATGAGGCCGGGCACCGTGATGAGGTCGGTGATGCCCTGCACGCCCTGGCGCAGGACGTCGTCGGCCATGTTGAAGGCCTCGGTGATGGGCGTGTTGCGGTCGACGATCTCGAGCAGGCGGTCGTTCGGGATGATGATGACCGAGTCGACCTGCTGGCGAAGGGCGTCGATGCCCTCGTCGGCCCGGCGGGTGCGCTGACGCCCCTCGAAGGCGAATGGCTTGGTGACGACGCCCACGGTGAGGGCGCCCTGCTCGCGCGAGATCTGCGCGATGACGGGTGCGGCGCCGGTGCCGGTGCCCCCGCCCTCGCCGGCGGTGACGAACACCATGTCGGCGCCGCGGATGGCCTCCTTGAGCTCCTCGCGGCTCTCCTCGGCGGCCTCGCGGCCGATGCGCGGCTCGGCGCCTGCGCCCAGGCCGCGGGTGATGGTGCCGCCGATGTGGATCTTCACGTCGGCGTCGCAGCCGGTGAGTGCCTGGGCGTCGGTGTTCACCGCGATGAACTCCACGCCACGCACGCCGTGGTCGATCATGCGGTTGACGGCGTTGGACCCTCCACCGCCGACTCCGATGACCTTGATGACCGCCAGGTAATTGCTGCTCTCCACGACCCCGACCCTCCCCGGGTGCTTCGGATCCCCAAACGCGCATTGCAGGGGGCTTGCAGACGTTTCGTCTGTTGCGACCCTAATCCTCCCCGCAAAAGGGGTCAACTTCGGGTTGAGGCACGACACAGGGACGTGACATTCCCTCAACCTGAGGTAGAGGGTTCAGCCGGTCGTGCTGGTCTCGTCGACCGAATCGCCCGTGGTACCGACGTTTTCGGTGCCACCCGTGGTGTCCGTGCCCTGGTCCACGGTGCTGGTGTCGCCTGTGGATGAGGTGCCTGTCACCGGGTCGACCTGTTCGGGGATCGGCACGATCTTCGAGCCCAGCATCGGTCGCTGCGGGTTCGTGATGTCGAGGTAGGCCGCGGCGGCGAGGGCCTTGGGGTCGGCCTGCGAGAGCACGGCGGCCAGCGCCTGGGCCTTCTGGGCCAGGTTCTCGGGCGGGCCGATGCGCAGCTCGAGGCCATTCGCCAGTTCCGCGAAAAGGCGGCCGTCCTGGAATCGCAGGTTGCGCAGGCGACCCGCGATCTCGGGCTGCAGCCAGCCCACGAACAGAAGCGCCGCGCGCTGTCCGGGGTCGGTCAGCACGCCGCCCGGCGGCAGGGTCTTCACGCTGATGACCGGCAGGCCCACGGCGGTGCCGGCCTTGCCCATCACCTGCCCCGATGGCGATAGGAGGTACCGACCGCCCGACTCCACGGCCAGGATGGCCACGGGCTCGCCCATGGTGACATCGACAGTGATCGACCTGGGCCAGTCGCGCCGCACATCGACGTCGATCACGCCGGGAAACCGCGTGAGGGCACGGCGCATGTCGCCCACCGGCAGCCGCACCATCGACCCGGTGCCGGCCACCAGTTCGGCGGTCTCCTGCACCGCGGCGGTGTCCTTGCCCGTGTAGCCGTTGACCGTGACGCTGGAGATGCCGCATGCGGGGCCGCTGACGATCCACAGCGCCAGCAGCAGCACTCCCACGGCCACCACGGCCCAGTAGGTGATGCCCCGCACGGCGCGGTTGCCGACAACGGCCGATGCGCGATCCGACGCCGACGTCCGGCGCGGTGGCCTGCGCTTGCGCCCCCCGCCCCCACTGCTGCCGCCGCGGCTGCCCGCGCCGCCTCCGCGCGTGGACACCTAGGCGATCTCCGCCAGCGGTGGTGACCCGATGCCCCACTCGGGGTGCAGGTACCGCACCTCGGCATGCAGCAGCGGACCTCCGGAGTCGCGCACCCGCCGACGCGCCTCGTCCATGAGGGCCACCACGTCGGCGGCCGTGGCGTCGGGGCCCGCCTCGATGAAGTTGGCGTGCACAGGCGAGATGCGGGCGCCGCCGATGGCGTGCCCCTTCAGACCGGTGGCCTCGATGAGGCGGCCTGCGGAGTCGCCCTCGGGGTTGGTGAACACGCTGCCGAAGGTGCGTACGCCCTGCGGCTGGGTTGACCTGCGATGCGACCTGAGCTCGTCGAGCCGTGCCTTGATCGCCACCGGGTCGCCCGGCGACAGCACGAAGCCCACGGCCGCCACCACCTGATCACCGGCCACCGACGTGGTGCGGTAGCCCATGGCCAGGTCGTCGCGGCCCACCTTGCGGCGCCCCTCGGAGTCGCACACCACCGCCCAGTCGAGCACCTGCGAGAGGTCGGATGAGTAGGCGCCCGCGTTCATGGCCACCGCACCACCGGCGGTTCCCGGGATGCTGGCGCCGAACTCCAGGCCCGCAAGGCCCGCAGCGGCGGCGCGCTGCACGGCGCGCGGCAGAGACGCCCCGCCACCGCACCACAGCGTGCGCTCGCCGCGCACCGAGATGGACGACAGCCGGCCGGCGAGGCGCAGCACCATGCCGCGGAAACCGGCGTCGTCGACGATGAGGTTGGAGCCCTTGCCCACCACCGCCACCGGCGCGTGGTGGTCGCGGGCCCAGGCGAGCGCGCGCGTGACGGCGCCGAACGAGGTGCACGTGGCCATGGCGTCGGCTGGGCCGCCCACCTTGATGCTGGTGAGCGGTGCCAGCGGAACGTGACGCAGGATCTCCCCGGGGGCGTCAGGCATCGGCACCGCCCAGCGCCTCGATGATGCGCGGGCCGAGGGTGGTGATGTCGCCCGCGCCCATGGTGAGCACCAGGTCTCCCATGCGGAGATCGGGCACCAGAACCGCCGGAACGTCGTCGAGGCGCGGAACGTTCAGGACCTCCTGCGGGCCCACCACCGAGCGGGTGACCAGTGTGCCGTCCACGCCCGGCTCGGGCTGCTCACGGGCCGCGTAGACGTCGGTGACCACCACCACATCGGCTGCCGACAGCGCGCGGCCGAACTCGGCGGCGAGCTCGCGGGTGCGCGAGTACAGGTGCGGCTGGAACACCGCGACCACCCGTCCCGGCTGCTGGTCGCGGGCCGCGCGCAGCGTGGCGGCGACCTCCACGGGGTGGTGCGCGTAGTCGTCCACCACGCGCACGCCGCACGCCGTGCCCTTGTCCTCGAAGCGCCTGCCCACCCCGGTGAAAGGTGCGATGCGCGCCACGGCGTCGTGGGGGTCGACCCCGCACCAGTCGGCCAGCGCCACGGCGCACGCGGCGTTCTCGCGGTTGTGGTCGCCGGGGGCGGCCAGCGGCAGGGGCACCACGCGGCCATCGGCCAGCACCAGCGACCCGCCGTCCACACGACCCCACGCGCCCTCCACGTGACCCACCATGCGCACCTCGCACGGCGCCGATTCGGCCACGGCGCGCGCACGGGCGTCGGGCCCGGCAACCAGCACGCCCGATGCCGGCAGCGCCGAGACGAACTGCCGGAAGACGTCCTCGACGTCGTCGATGGACGCGTAGGTGGAGTGGTGGTCGTGGTCGACGTTGAGGAGGATCGCCGCCTCGGGACGCAGGCGCAGCAGCGAGCGGTCGCTCTCGTCGGCCTCGGCGCAGAACCACGGCCCGTCGCCCCAGGCCGCGCCGGTGCCCTCGCCCCACGGCACCTCGGCGCCCACGCACAGGGTGGCGCCACCCAGCGCCAGCGACAGCATGGCCGTGGTGGTCGACTTGCCATGGGCGCCTGCCACCGCCAGCCCCCGGTGGCCGTCCATGAGCATGGCCAGCAGGTCGGACCGGTGCAGAACCGGCAGGCCGAGGTCGCGTGCCGCCGCCACCTCGGGGTTGTCGTCGGCGATGGCGGTGGACACGAACACCGAATCAGCGCCTGCCGGGATTGCACCGGCATCGTGGCCCACCTGCACGGTTGCGCCGGCGGCCGCGAGGGCGTCGAGCGCCGGGCCGCCATCGCGATCCGTTCCCGACACGGCCCAGCCCGACTTCAGCGCCAGCAGGCCCAGCGCGCTCATGCCGGCCCCTCCCGCTCCCACCAGGTGGATCGACCGCCCGCTCACCGGCGGGCCACGCCCTCGACCAGGTCGGCGATGCGCTCGGCGGCGTCGGGGCGGGCGGCGGCGCGGGCCGCCTTGCCCATGACGGTGAGGCGCTCGGGTTCGGCCAGCAGGGCGCCCACGATCTCGCGGATGCGCGCGGCCGTGCACTCCTCGTCGGTGATCATGATGGCCGCGCCGGCCTCCGACAGCCAGCGGGCATTGCCGGTCTGGTGGTCGGCCGTGGCGTGCGGGTAGGGAATGAGGATTGCGGGCCTGCCCACGGCCGCGAGCTCGAACACCGAGCCACCCGAGCGCGAGATGACCAGATCGGCGGCGGCGATGGCCTGCGGGAAGTCGTCGAGGAAGCCGTGCACGTGGTACCGGGGGCCGCAGCCACCGGCCCGCACGCGCTCGCGCACCTCATCGGCGTTGCGTTCCCCCGCCACGTGCACCACCTGGAAGGGCGGGTTGGGACAGAACGCTCCGATGGCGGCGTCGTTGATCGACCGCGCGCCCTGGCTGCCACCGGCCACCAGCACGCAGGTGGCTGTGGGGTCGATGCCAAGCCTCCTGCGCCCCTCTGCCTTCGTGGCCTCGCGCACCGCGCGGCTGACGGGCCTGCCCGTGATCACGTACTTGCGCCTGCGGCGCCCCGCCACCGGGAATGCCAGCGCCACCCGCTTGGCAAACGGCGCCGCCAGGCGGTTGGCCAGCCCCAGGCGGGAGTCGGCTTCCATCAGCACCACGCGGCGACGCGTGAGCCGCCCGGCGATCGCCGCGGGCCCGGCCATGTAGCCACCGCCACCCACCACCACGTCGGCACGCCGGCGCCTGAGCACGCCCATCATGCGGGGCACGGCCAGGGCGGCCAGCACCAGCGCCCACAGGTTGCGAACCGTCAGGCGCCGCTCGATGCCGCGCAGCGGCACGTGATCCTCGGGGTATCCGTTGCGCTCGGGAATACCCGACCCGGCACGGCCACCCACCCCGACGAAGCTCACCTCGATGCCGCGGTCGCGAAGCTCCTCAGCCAGCGCCAGCGCCGGCATGATGTGGCCCGCCGTCCCGCCGGCGGCGATCACCACCCGAAGCGGACGGGTCGGGGACGACGCTGAGGCGCCTGGCCCGCGACCGCCTGCTGATTCCGACGAGGATCCCGGATGCTGCGGTGAGGACGACGAGGCTGCTTCCCCCATAACTCACGAAGGGCAGCGGCACTCCGGTCACGGGAAGCAGACCGAGCACCGCCCCCAGGTTGACGATCGCCTGGATGCTTATGAGCGACACCAGCCCACCGGCCAGAAGCCTCAGCCGGAGATCCGGCGCCGCCATGGCAATACGGTAGCCGCTCCATATGACGGCCCCGACCAGGGCTATGACGCCGAGAACCCCGACCAGGCCGAGTTCCTCGCCGATGGTGGCCATGATCATGTCCGTGTGAGCCTCGGGCAGGTAGTTCACCTTCTGCAGGCCGTTGCCCAGGCCGACGCCGCTCACGCCCCCGCTGCCAAGCGCAAGCTGGGCCTGCACCACCTGGAACCCGCCCCCCTCGGGGTCGGACCACGGGTCGAGGAACGACGTCAGGCGCGCGGTGCGGTAGGGCGCCACCGCGATGAGGGCCGCGGTCAGCACGCCGGCGATCACGGCCATGAGGCCCAGGATTCGCGCCGGAACACCCGACAGCACCAGCATGACGAAGGCGGTCGAGAGCAGCACGATGCTGGTGCCGAGGTCGGGCTCCAGCATCAGCAGCACGCCCATGGCGACCATGATGCCCACCGGGCGCTTCAGGCCATCCCAGGTGTCGAGGCGGTCGACGTTGCGGGCCAGGTAGCCGGCCAGCCACACGATGAGGGCCAGCTTCGCGAACTCCGACGGCTGCATCTGCACCGGGCCCAGGCCGATCCAGCTGCGGGCGCCGTTGGCCTCGATGCCGAATCCCGGAATCAGCACCACCACCAGCAGGCCGAGCGCGATGAACACCGCGGGCTTGGCCAGCTTCATGAGCGTGGCCGGGTTCACGCGGGCGCATACGGCGAACGCCACGAGGGCCACGATGGCGAACAGGCCCTGCCTGATCAGCATGCCCGACGGGTTGGCGTCTTCCAGCAGCGCGCTGGCGCTGGACGCCGAGTACACCATGACCACACCGATGCACACCAGCGTGAGGATGGCGATCGACAGCACCGCCTCGGGTGCGATGTCCGACGCCCCGCCACGCTTGCGGGACGACCGGGACCGACGTCGGATGTCAGAGGGCGCGGGCGGCACATGGGGGGTTTCGCCGCGCAGCGCCGGTTCCCTACCTGGCGCCGGCCTCTCGTGCGGCGTCGCGGAAGACGTCGCCGCGGTGCTCGTATCCCCTGAACTGGTCGAACGATGCGCATGCCGGCGCAAGCAGCACCACGTCGCCATCCGATGCGTCGGCGAAGGCCCGTGACACGGCCGTCGGCAGGTCGCCCGCGAGGGTGCTCGGCACGCGCTGCGACTCGAGCGCCGATGCGATTTCGGGCGCGGTCTCGCCGATGAGGTAGGCGTGGTCCACCGCGCCCGCGGCTGCCCGCGCGAGATCGTCGAACGGCGTGCCCTTGCTGCTGCCCCCCGCGATAAGCCGCACGTGCCGGGGATAGGCGTCGAGCGCGGCGATTGCCGCAGCCGGGTTGGTGGCCTTGGAATCGTTGACGAACACCACCCCGCGAGCCGTACCCACGACCTCCAGACGGTGCGGCACACCGGGGAAGGTGGCCAGGCCGCGGGCGATCTCGGCGGCACCCAGCCCTGCGTGCGCGGCCATGGCCGCGGCGGCCATCACGTTCTCGCGATTATGCCCCCCACGCAGGGGAATGTCGTGCCACGCGGCCACCAGACCCAGCCCGCGCACGTGCAATCCGCCCTCGGCCCATGACACCGTGTCAGGCCCCTCGTCGCCGGCCTGCGAAATGCGCCGGGCGGGCGCTGATCCGCTGGTGGCGAACTGCGGCGGAAGGATCGACAGATCGTGCGCGCCCTGGTGCGCGAACAGGTTCAGCTTCGCCTGCGTGTAGGCCGCGAAGTCGGGGTAGCGGTCCATGTGGTCGGGCGTCACGTTCAGCAGCACGGCCGCATGGGGATGGAACGAGGGGATGTCCTCCAGCTGGAACGACGAGCACTCGGCCACCAGCCAGGTATCTGCCGGTATCTCCCCCACCAGCGATGCCATGGGCGTTCCCACGTTGCCGCAGGCCACGGCGCCCAGCCCACCCTCGCGCAGCAGGTGGGCCAGCAGCTCGGTGGTGGTGGTCTTTCCGTTGGTGCCGGTGACACCCATGATCGGGTTGGGCATGGCACGCGACGCCAGCTCGATCTCGCTCCACACCGGAGTACCCGCCGCGTAGGCGGCGGCGAGGGGCGGCGACTCGCGCGGCACGCCGGGGCTGCGGATTACCAGGTCGGCCGCAACGGGTTCCTCGCTGGGCGACCTCACATCGATGCCCGCGGAGATCAGGTCGGCGGCATCCACCTGCGCGCGGTCAACGGCCACCACCTGCCACCCGAGGTCGTGCAGCAGCAGCGCGGCGGCCCGGCCCGACTTCGCGAGCCCCACCACCAGGGCGCGCCCGGGGTCGGGCAGGGCGCTCATGCCGGCAGCGTGCGGAAGAACAGGGTGAAGCCGATGCCGGCGAACATCAGGGCGATCAGCCAGAACCGCACGATGATCTTCGTCTCGCTCCAGCCGGCCATCTCGAAGTGGTGGTGCACCGGCGCCATCAGGAACACCCGCCGGCGGGTGCGCTTGAACACGATGACCTGGATCATCACCGACAGGGCCTCGATCACGAACACGCCACCGATGAAGATGAGCAGCACCTCGGTCTTGGTCATCACGGCCAGCGCCGCGATGGCCCCGCCAAGCGCGAACGACCCGGTGTCGCCCATGAACACCGACGCCGGGTACGAGTTGAACCAGAGGAAGCCCACGCACGCGCCCATGAGGCACGCGGCCAGTATTGCCATGTCCCGCTGCCCGGTGACCACGAAGGTCATGCCGACGTAGGCCAGCAGGGCGATGGCCATGGTTCCCGCGGCCAGGCCGTCGAGGCCGTCGGTCAGGTTGACGGCGTTCGTGGCACCGGCGAGCACCAGGAACACCACCACCCCGAATGCGATGGGGCCGATCTCCAGCGAGTAGCTGACCACGTGGAAGTCGATGGTGGTGGGCACGCCCACGACCTTCACGGCGACGACCGCGAGGAGGATCGAGATGACCACCAGGGCCAGCATCTTCCACCGGCCCGACAGTCCCAGCGAGCGCTTCTTGACGATCTTCATCCAGTCGTCGACGAAGCCGATGGCACCGCAGGCGAGCGTGGTGAACAGCACCAGCATGGATGCCGTGCTGTGGTTGGACAGGATGAGGAACGGCACCGTCATGGCGAACAGGATGAGCAGACCGCCCATGGTGGGGGTGCCCTGCTTCTCGGCATGGCCTTCGGGGATCTCCCCCCGGGGGCGGATGAACTGCCCCACCTCGTGATCGCGCAGCCAGCGGATGACGCGCGGCCCGAGGAACAGCATGAGCATGACGGCCCCGATGGCCGCGATGAGCAGGCGGGGCATGGGCTAGGCCTCCCCGAGGATCGCCCGGGCCACGCGCTCCATGGCCATGCCCCGCGAGCCCTTCACCAGCACCACGTCGCCGGGTGCGACGAGCCCCGGCACGCCCTGCACGGCCTGGTCGGTGTCGTCGAACGCCACGCACTCCACGCCCGTGGCGCCCAGCGGGTACGACGCCGCGCGCGGCCCCACCGCCACCAGCAGGTCGACGCCCAGGTCGCG
>CAMCDF010000023.1 GCA_945873475.1 Bifidobacterium breve
GGGGCCTCGGGCAGCCCGGGGTTGGCACGCATCACCAGCGACACCCGGTCCATCGGCACCTCGGCGTCGTCGCGCGTGACCTCCACCCGCAACTCGGCGCCCGACATCGAAAGGTCCTGCAGTTCGGCCTGAACGCGTTGCGCCAGGTCAGGCGCAGAGCGCCCGCGCAGGTCGTGCAGGTCGTCCGCTGCCGCGCGGGCGTCGGCCAGCAGGGCAACCCGCTCGGCCAGCAGGGCGTCGTCCTGCGCGGCCCCGCCGGACAGGGCGTCCAGAGCAGCGCGGGCCTCGTCTGCGCGCGCCAGCACGGCTTCGGTGCCCGGCCCATAGCGGCGCGACAGGTCGTCGTAGCGGGCAAGGCGGCCCTCCACCCAGTCGAGGCGCCCGGGCTCGGCGCCAAGATCGTCCGCGTACCGGCGCACCCCGATGAGCCCCTCCTGCAGGGCCGCCTCGCCCGCGGCCAAGTCGTCGAGCACGGGCTTCAGGCTCGGGTCGAGGTCGACGGCCTGCTCGATGGCCCGCATGGCCTTCCCCGCCGCCGTGAGTGCCCCGCCGTCACCGTCGCCGTCCAGCAGCGTGAGCGCCGTCGCCGCGGCGTCGGCCAGCCGCTCGGCATGGGCCAGCCGCCCGCGCTCGGTGCGGAGGGCAGCCTCCTCTGCCGTATCGGGCGCGACCTCATCGACCTCGGCCACCAGCGCCTGCAGCGCCTCGCGCTCGCGGGCCGCGCGATCCCTGCGATCGGCTGCCTCGCCGATGCGCCGGTCGAGTGCGACGAGCTGCCTGCGCATGGCGGCCACCCGCGCAGCAGCTGCCACGGCGCCGGGCCCGGCGAAGGCGTCGAGTATGGCCATCTGCGCCGCGGGGCCCACCAGGCGGCGCTGCTCATGCTGGCCCGAGAACCTCACAAGCGCGCCCACGAACGCGGCCACGCCGTCACGAGAGGCAACCTGGCCGTCCACGAGCGCACGGGCGCGCCCCTCGGCCGGCACCCTGCGCGCCACCACCACCTCGCCGTCATCGTCAGCGAGTTCGCGCACCTGCAGGGCGGGATCATCGGGGTCCAGGGAGTCCCAGAAGCCGTCCGGCACCACCACCGTGGCCTGCACCAGGGCGTGCTTCGCCCCCGGGCGCACGGCCTTGGGGTCGGCCTGGCCGCCCGCGAGAAGGCCGAGCGCCTGCGCCACCACCGTCTTGCCCGCACCGGTTTCACCGGTGATGGCCGTGAGCCCCGCGACCGGCTCGATGTGCGCCCGCTCGATCACGACGAGGTCGCGGATCTCGATCTCCCGGATCACGCCGACTCCGTCCGGGCCATCACGGGCGCCCGAACTTCTCCCGGTAGCGACGGAAGAAGGACGACTCCGGGAAGATCGCCAGGTGGACCTCCTCGCCGCCCAGGCCCACGGTGATCGACCTGCCGGGCGGCAGTGCGGCGATGCGCACGCCATCCGCCAGCACATCGCAGTCACCCACGATCGCCGAGTTGGTCACCGTCAGCTTCTCGTCGGCGGCAAGCACCAGCGGACGCGTATCGAGGTGATGCGCGGCGATGAACGAGAGCACGAAGCACTTGACCCGCCACGACACCGTGGGGCCACCGGCCGCCAGGTTGTAGGCCGTGGATCCCACCGGGGTGGAGCAGATCAGCCCGTCGCAGCGCACCGTGGCCACCGGCTCGCCGGACACCGAGTACGAGAGGTCGGCCAGGCGCGACTCACCGCCCCGCAGGAACGCCAGGTCGTTCACGGCCTGCAGCGTGCCCTCGCTCCATTCGGCCTTCAGCGACGGCAGACCCAGGGTGATGTACTCGCCGTCCAGCGCACGCCCCAGGCCCCGCTCGAGGTCGCTCTGCTCGATGCTGGCCAGGAACCCCACGCGCCCGTAGTTGACCCCCAGCACGGGTGCACCGGTGGTGGCCTCGCGCGACAGCGCCCGCAGGATGCTGCCGTCGCCACCCAGCACCAGCACCAGGTCGACGCCGCCGGGCCGGAGATCGGTGGGCTCGATGATGGAACGCTCGGCGAGGGCGGGGTGCTTGGCGGCCTCCTCCCCGGTGGCCGCCACCTCCACGCCCCGGGCGTCGAGGATCGACAGCAGCGTGGGCATGACCCCGGCCGTGACCTCGGCGGCACCATGGGTGAGGATGAGCACGCGCTCCGCGCGGCCGCCGGCCTCCTCCTTGATGGGTGTGTGGGGAGGTGTCATGCGTCGCCCTCCGCCACCGCTGCGCCCACCAGGGCGTCCACGTCGGAGCCCGGGTCAGGCAACCCCGGTCCGTTCACGAGCAGGAAGATCTCGCGGTTGCCCTTGGGACCCGGGGTGCCGCTATCGGCGGCTCCGGCGATGCTGCCACCCGATTCCTGCACGGCACGGGCCACGCCCAGCACGGCGTCGCGGCGCAGGGCGGGGTCGCGCACCACCCCGCCGGAGCCCACGTTGTCCCTGCCCACCTCGAACTGCGGCTTGACCATCACGAGGGCACGGTACGCGGGATCCATGCAGCGCGCCACCGCAGGCCACACCAGGGCCGACGAGATGAACGAGACATCCATGACGGCGAGGTCGGGCACGCGGGGCAGCATGGCGGGCTCGAGGGCCCGTGCGTTGGTGCGATCGAGCACGTCCACGCGGGCGTCCTCGCGAAGCGCCCACGCCAGTTGGCCGTAGCCGACGTCGACCGCGATCACGCTTTCGGCGCCCCGCCGGAGGAGCACATCGGTGAAGCCCCCGGTGGATGCGCCCACGTCGATGGCCTTCACGCCCGCCACCTGCACGCCCAGCGCGTCGAGCGCATGGTCCAGCTTCAGGCCCCCGCGCGATGCGAACTCGGGGCCCTCGTCAACCTCGATCGCGGCATCAGGGCCCACCTGCTGCCCCGGCTTCACGTCGGACCGGCCCTCCACCCGCACGCGACCCGCCATCACGGCCGCCTGGGCGCGCGCGCGGGAAGTGAACAGACCGCGCTCCACGAGCACGGCGTCGAGTCGCTGCCGGGGCACGACGGCGATGCTACCCCGCCGTGCACGCGCCACATGCGCGCGTGCGTGCCGGGACGCCGTCCTCAGTGGGCCGCGCGTGCCCCCAGCGCGGCGAGGGCGGCCTTCGCCGCCGCCGCGGGGGTGACCCCTGCCTCGGCCAGCAGCAGGTCCCTGCGACCGTGCTGGATGAACCGGTCCGGGATGCCAATGCACTCGACCTGGGCGGGACCGTTGCCGATGGCCTCGAGCACGGCGCTGCCGAAACCGCCCTCCAGCACGTGGTCCTCGATGGTGACGATCACGTCGTGGGTTGCCGAGATCTCCTGCAGCAGTGCCACGTCGAGGGGCTTCACGAAGCGCGCGTTCACCACGGTGGGCCTCACGCCGAGGGCCTCCGACACGATGCCCGCGGCATCCAGGGCGATCTGCACGCCGTAGCCGTACCCCACCAGGGCCACGCGTGAGCCATCCTCCAGCGCCTCGGCCCTGCCCAGGGGCAGCACCTCGGGGCGCTCCGGCAGGGCCACGCCGGTGCCCGCCCCGCGCGGGTACCTGAGCGCCGAGGGCCCGTCCAGGCGCAGCGCGGTGTGCAGCATGTTGACCAGCTCGGCCTCGTCCATGGGCGCCATTACGACCATTCCCGGAATGGGCCTGAGGTACGCGATGTCGAACACCCCATGATGCGTGGGGCCGTCATCGCCGACGAGACCGCCGCGATCGATGGCGAACACCACGGGCAGACCCTGCAGGGCGATGTCGTGCACGATCGGGTCGAACGCGCGCTGCAGGAAGGTCGAGTAGATGGCACACACCGGCCGGTAGCCGGCGATGGCGAGGCCTCCCGCGAACACCACGCCGTGCTGCTCGGCGATGCCGATGTCGTAGGTGCGCTCGGGGAACCGCGAGAGCATGTGGTTCATGCCCGTGCCCTTGAGCATCGCCGCGGTGATGCCCACAACGCGCGGGTCGGCCTCGGCCTCCCTCACCAGCGCCTTGCCGAACACCTCCGTGTAGGCCGGCGGCCCGGGTGACGACGGCTTTGCGGCAATCCCGCTCTCCACCGAGAAGGGACCCGAGCCGTGCATGGCCTCGCCGTCCTCCTCCGCGGGGCCGTACCCGTGCCCCTTGTCGGTGTGCACGTGCAGCAGCACGGGCCGGTCGCTGTCGGCGGTGCGCTGCATCGCCCGGCGCATGGCCTTGATGTCATGACCGTCGATGGGGCCCATGTACGCGAAGCCCAGGGCCTCGAACAGCTGCCCGGGGACGAACAGCGCCTTGGTGGCGTTGCTCAGCGAGTTGCCCAGGTCGTTGATGCCGGGAATCCGCCCCAGGCCGCGCTCGATCTCGTGTCGCACCCTGGTGAGCATGGGATCGAGCCGCGCCTTCTGCAGCGCCCCGGCAAAGGCCCCCACGTTCTGCGAGATGCTCATGCCGTTGTCGTTCAGCACCACCGTGATGGGCGAACCCAGGTCGCCCGCGTGGTTCAGGGCCTCGTAGGCCATGCCCCCGGTCATCGCTCCGTCGCCGATCACCGCCACCACCCGGCGGTCGCGGCGCCCGCTCACGCGCATGGCCTCGGCCAGCCCGACCGCGTACGAGATGCTGGTGCTGGCGTGGCCCGCACCCATCACGTCGTGCTCGCTCTCCTCGCGGCGCAGGAACCCAGACATCCCCTCGTACTGCCTCAAGGTCGCGAAGTCGCCGAGGCGCCCGGTGAGCAGTTTGTGGCCGTATGCCTGGTGGCCGACATCCCAGAGGATGCGATCCCGTGGGCTCTCCAACTCGGCATGCAGGGCGATGCTGAGCTCAACGGTGCCGAGGCTCGAGCCCAGGTGCCCGCCGGTGTGGGACACGGTGTCGATGATGGCCGCGCGCATCTCCGCCGCCAGGGCCTCGAGCTGGGCGTCGTCCATGTCGTGCAGCGGGCCCGGGCCATCGAGTGCGGCCAGCAGCGGATATTCAGCGGAGAGATCAGTCACACCCCGGATTGTACGGCGCATACCCGCACCCAGCGCCGCGAGCGGGCACACTGCGGGCATGTCGATGGACGCCGACCTCGTACGGGCGCTGCATCTGGTCACCGAGGACCGCCGGGGCGCCCGCGACGACCTCGCCGCGCCGCATCACCTGTTCCAGACGTCCACCATCTCTGCGCTCATGGACGCCCGGTACGACGGCGAACTCACCATCGGCGAGGTGCTGCGTCACGGCGATCTGGGCCTGGGCACCCTGGCCGGCCTGGACGGCGAGCTCATCATCGTTGACGGCGAGGCCCACGTCGGTCGCATCGATGGGTCGCTCTCCCCGGTCGACCCCTCCACCACCACGCCATTCGCGGTCGTCACCCCCTTCACGCCCGGTGACCCCGTGACGCTGACCGACCTCGCCCACGATGCGCTGCTGGCGCGACTCGATGCCATGGCGCCAGCCGCAGTGTCGGCTGTGAGGGTCGAGGGCGCGTTCCGACGACTGCGGCTGCGCAGCGTTCCGCGACAGCGGGCCCCCTATCCCACGCTGGGCGATGTGGTGAAGGAGCAGGCCGAGTGGGAGGCCGGCGCCATCGACGCCGTGGTGGTGGGCTTTCGCTTCCCGGCCGAGGCGGCAGGGCTCGAGGTGCCCGGCTGGCACCTGCATGCGATGGCACGCGATGGATCCACCGGGGGCCACGTGCTGGTGGCCGACATCGCTTCAGGCCGGGCGTGGCTCGACGCCGCAGATGAGGTGCACGTGGAACTCCCGCCCGGCGTGCACGTGCGCGCCGCGAGCGCAGCGGAGCGGGAAGGCATCTCGCGCGCCGAGACCCGCCCCGGCACCGGCTAGGCCGGCTGGTCCTCCGACAACCCGTCTGCCGCGACCGCCGCCTCGATGGATGCGGTGCCCGGGTCGGCCGGGTCGCCGATGCGCGGCACATCGCCCCGCGCCTCCTCCTCGGCCTCGGCGATGGCCCGGGGAATGATCTCCACCACGGCCGCCGACAGGTCGGATGCCTGTCGGGCGAGCTCCTCGATCTCGTCCGCGGGGCGCCCGACGGCGTCGGCGATGCGCTGCGCCAGTTCCTCGAGGCGCCGGGTGGCGCGCTCCAGTTCCTCGCGTGCGCTCATGCGGCCTCGCCCGTGGGCTCACGGGCCACGCGCCCCAGCACACCGTTCACGAACGACGGCGCCTCCGCCGCGCACCACTTCTTGGCCATCTCCACGGCCTCATCGATGGCCACGGGAACCGGCACGTTCCCCGTGGATATCTCCCACACGGCCACGCGCAGGATGTTCCGCTCGAGCGGGGCCATGCGATCGACCGTCCAGCCGGTGGCCGCAGCGGTGATGCGATCGTCGATCATCGCGCGATCGGCGTCCACGCCGTCGACGAGCGAACGGGTGAAGGGATCGTCTGCGTGCTCGCCGGCCCGCAGGGCGTTCTCGACGAGCTCAGGCACGGGAAGACCCGTGACATCCCGCTGGTAGAGCAGGATGACGGCCTGGCGACGCGCCTCGCGGCGCGAGACCTCGGCTGGCATCAGCGGCCGCCACCGCCGCCCAGCGAGGGCAGGTGGTCGGCACGCTCGGTGAGGAACGAGGTCGTATAGCTGCCCGAGCCGAAGACCTCGTCGTGCGAGATCTCCTCGAGCAGCGGCAGCGTGGTCGGCACGCCCTCCACCACGCTCTCGGCCAGGGCGCGCTGCATGCGGGCCACCGCCCGGGGGCGGTCGGGCGCCCACACGCAGAGCTTGGCGATGAGCGAGTCGTAGAACGGCGGCACGTAGCCACCGGTGCGGCAGAAGGTATCCACGCGCACGCCCGGGCCGGCGGCCAGGTGGAACGTGCCCAGGCGACCGGCGGCCGGACGGAAGTCGAAGGCCGGGTCCTCGGCGTTCACGCGGCACTCGATGGCGTGGCCGTTGGGCTCGATGCGCCCCGTGCGCGACAGCACCTGGCCGTCGGCGATGCGCAGCTGCTCGGCCACGATGTCCATGCCGCTCACCAGCTCGGTCACCGGGTGCTCCACCTGCAGGCGGGCGTTCAGCTCGAGGAAGTAGAAGTCGCCCTTGGCGTCCACCAGGAACTCCAGGGTGCCGGCCGACTTGTAGTCCCATGCCCGGCATGCGCGCTCGGCAGCCGAGTGCAGGCCCTCGCGCGTGGAGTCGAGCAGGTTCGGCGCGGGACCCTCCTCCACCACCTTCTGGTGGCGGCGCTGGATCGAGCACTCGCGGTCGCCCACGATGAGCACGCCGCCCAGGCCATCTGCCAGCACCTGCACCTCGACGTGGCGTGCGCCCTCGAGCAGCTTCTCCACGTACAGCGATCCGTCGCCGAATGCCGCGAGGGCCTCCTGCGCGGCGTTCTCGAATGCGCGATCGAGATCGGCGGCGCTCTCGACGCGGCGCATGCCGCGCCCGCCTCCACCGGCCGAGGCCTTCAGCAGCACCGGGTACCCGGCGCTGTCGGCGGCCGCGCGGGCGATGTCGAGGTCGCTCACGGGGCCATCCGAGCCACCGAGCACCGGCAGGCCGGCGTCCACGGCCGCGCGCTTGGCCTCGATCTTGTCGCCCATGCGCTGCATGACCTCGGGCGAGGGCCCCACGAAGCGGATGCCGTTACGGGCGCACTCGGTGGCGAACTCGGGGTTCTCCGACAGGAAGCCGTAGCCGGGGTGCACGGCGTCGCAGCCGGTCACCTCCGCCGCACCGATGACATTGCGCATGTCGAGGTACGACTCGCGGGCCGGCGGCGGGCCGATGCACACGGCCTCGTCGGCCATCTCGACGGCGGGCGTCTGGGCGTCGGCGGTCGAGTACACGGCCACGGTCTCGATGCCCATCTCGCGGGCAGTCCGGATGACGCGTACGGCGATCTCGCCGCGGTTGGCGACGAGCAGCTTCACGGTGTCAGCACGAACAGCGTCTGGCCGAACTCCACGGGCTCGGCGTTCCCGACCTTGATCTCCTTGATCGTGCCGGCGCGCTCGGCCGTGATCTCGTTGAAGATCTTCATCGCCTCGATGATGCACAGCACCTGGCCCTGCACGACGCGGTCGCCCACCTTCACGAACGGCTCGGCGTCGGGGTTGGGTGCCGCGTAGTAGGTGCCCACCATCGGGCTCTCCACCTTCACGCCGTCGTCGGCCTGGGGCACCATGGCGCCGCCCGCCGGCGATGCCGCCGCCACGGCGGGGCGCACGGTCACACGGGCGCCGCCGATCTCCACACTGACCTCGGACTGCCCTGCGTGGGCCACCACGTCGACGAGGGTCTCGATGAGCCCGCGGTCGATCGCGATGCCCTCCTCCCCCGCCTCCTCGGCGGCCAGCGAGCGGCGGCGGTCCACCAGGCGACGCCCCGACTCGGGGAACTGCGCCAGCACCACGGCGTCCTCCTCCGACACGTCGGTCGGAGCGGCCGCGAGCACGGCAGCGAGGTCCGGCGCATCGCCGGTGCCGCCCGCGCCGCGGGCAACCGCGAGCGCGTCGTCTGACACCGGACCGCGCGGGCGGCCCCTGGTGCCGAGGGCCACGTCGGCGAGAGCCGGGCTGGTCTCGCGCCAGCGCACGCCGTCGACCAGGTGCTGCGCGGCCTGGGCCACGATGTCCTCGCCCAGCGGCGGAGCGAATGTGACGCCACCGAGGTCGCGGCAGACCGCCGCGCACTCCTCGGCGGCCTCGTGCGAGCGCCCCGCCAAGCCCTGGCGCGCCAGGCGCGAGAGCAGCCCTGCGGCGAGATCGGGCGGAAGCTGCAGCTGCGGTCCGCCCGCCAGCTCGGCAGCGCGCCTCACGCGCTCCTGCGCCACCAGGGGCCAGATGACCCGACCGGCCTCCTCGAGTGCGGGCACATCGACGTCGAACTCGCGGTCGCCGCCGTGCAGCGCCACGTAGAGCGCCTCGGCCGACGGCCGGCCGGCCACCAGGGCGGCGGCGCCGACGGACGCGTGAATGGCGTGTGCTCCGGCCAGCGCCGCGCTGAGCGCCGACATCGAGGCCAGCCCGCCGGTCGCGCGAAGCGAGACCTCCACGGGCAGGCTGCTGCGGCTCACGATGTTGCCCACCAGCAGCCCCATGGCCACAGGCGTGAGGTTGCCTCCGAGGTCCGAGATGCACAGCGAGGTGGCGCCGGGCAGTTCGGCAAGCGCAAGGGCCTCGTCCACCCAGCGGGCATCGTCGGCAGCCGGAACCGGACCGAGCATGAGCGTGGGCACGAAGTCGATGCCGGCCTGGCGTGCGCCCTCGGCCACGCCACGCAGGGTCTCGGGGTCGTTCAGGGCGTCATAGGCACGAACGCGCGCAGCGCCGCTGACGGCGGCAGACGCCACCAGGCGCTCTGCGACGCCGGCGCCCACCGGCACGTCACCCAGGAGGGTGCGGCCGGTCACCACGATCCCCAGGCGCGCGCCACCCGCGTGGCGGGCGACGACCCTCAGGCGATCGAGCGGGCTCTCGGTACGGCCGTCCATGCAGGCACGGGCGGCCGAGGGGTCCATGGCCTCGATGACCCGTGCGCCCACCGGCGCGAGCGCGGCAGCCGCCGCCCCGAGGTCGTCGGGTGCGATGCGCGATCCCCAGGGCGGAGTGCCCAGGTCGCGCAGTGTGACGTCGACCAGCCCGATGGCGGTCTCGGGGGCATGGCTACTCATGCTCGGCTCACGTACTCCCGGGTGCGGGTGTCCACCTTGATGCGGTCGCCCTCGTTGACGAACAGCGGCACGTTGACG
The DNA here is from genome assembly GCA_945873475.1 of Bifidobacterium breve. GTDB lineage: Bacteria > Actinomycetota > Thermoleophilia > Miltoncostaeales > Miltoncostaeaceae > SYFI01. The sequence goes on from CAMCDF010000023.1 coordinate 9,674, forward strand.
GTCGCGCCCGTCTCGAGCGTGGCCGGCTTGGTGACGTTCGAGACGGTGTCGCCCTTCACGCCGGGGTCGGTCTGCGTGACCTGCAGCTCCACCGATGCCGGCGGCTCGGCCCGGAACGGGGCGTCGCGCACGAACAGCACCTGGGCCTCGGAGTTGGGGGCGATGAGGTCCACGGCCTCGATGGTCGACTTCGGCACCGTCACCTGGTCGTAGGTCTCGAGGTCCATGAACACGAGGCCGTCGCCGTCCTCGTAGAGCATCTGCATGTTCTTGGTCTCGGTGGTGACGCGCTCGAGCTTCTCGCCGGCGCGGAAGGTCTTGTCCACCACGTTGCCCTTGGCCAGCCCCTTGAGCTTGGTGCGCACGAAGGCGCCACCCTTGCCGGGCTTAACGTGCTGGAACGAGACGACGCTCACGAGCTCGCCGTCGATGTCGAGCACCCATCCGTTCTTCAGGTCGTTGCTGCTGATGGCCCCCACGGCCCGCTCCTAGATGCTCGTCGTGGTCAGATCGGTGGACACGCCCGTGAGTACCTCGCAGCCGTCGTCCGTGACGATGGCCAGGTCCTCGATGCGCACTCCGCCGACCCCTTCCAGGTAGATGCCCGGTTCGATGGTCACAACCATGCCGGTTTGCAGTACCTCCCCGCCCTCCTGACGCAGCCACGGGCGCTCATGGATGTCGAGCCCCACGCCATGCCCGAGGCCGTGGCCGAAGTACTCCCCGAGACCCGCGTCGGCGATGATCCCGCGCGCCACCGAGTCGAGGTCCTTGGTGTGGACACCCGCCCGGCAGGCGGCGAGGGCCGCACGCTGGGCCTCGAGGCATACCGAATAGGCCTCCTCGAGCGCGGCCGGGAGCGTACCGGTGGCGACGGTGCGCGTGCAGTCCGACGCATAGCCCGCGTGCCGCGCACCCATGTCGACCACCACGAGGGTGTCCGGCGGGATGCCCTCATCGCGCGGCACCGCGTGGGGACGCGCGCCGTGGGCGCCGCCCGCCACGATGATGTCGAAGCTCGCGCCCTCGGCCCCGCTCGCGCGCATCCAGCCCTCGAGGTCCCAGGCGACCTCGGCCTCGGTGCGGCCGCGGAAGCCCTCGTCGATCAGGCGCGACAACGCCGCGTCGGCGATGCGGGTGGCGTCGCGGATGAGGTCGAGCTCGCCGGGCTCCTTCACCACGCGCAGGCCCTCCACCAGCCCGGCCGTGGCCACCAGCTCCACACCCGACAGCCGTGCGGCCATCCGGTCGCGGCGCGCCACGGTCATGTGCTCGGCCTCGATGCCCACGCGCCCGCCCGGCACGACCTCGGCGAGGCGGTCCATCAGGTCGCGCCCTGCGATGACCACCTCGGTGTCGTGCACCTGCGTGCGGGCCGCCGCCGTATAGCGGGAATCGGTCAGCAGCACGCGGCCGGATGAGGTCACCACCAGCACGCCGTTCGACCCGATGAATCCGCACAGGTACCGCACGTTCACGAGGTCCGTGACGATGAGGGCGTCGAGGCCCTCCTCGCCGAGCACATCGCCCATGCGCGCCTGGCGCGATGCGTGGCTCAAGCGGAGAGCTCCGCCTTCAGGATGTCCAGGGCCTCGCGGTATCCGTCGGGGCCCTTGCCCTTCACGGTGGCGAGCGCGATGTCGCGCACCACCGACACCTTGCGGAAGTCCTCGCGGGCGTCGACATCGGAAAGGTGGACCTCCACGAACGGCGCGCCCATCACCTCGAGCGCGTCGCGGATGGAGTACTGGTAGTGCGTCCACGCACCGGGGTTGACGATGGCCCCGTCCACCGCACCGGCGAGGCCGTGGACGTGCTCGAGGAATGCGCCCTCGTGGTTGGTCTGGAAGGTGCCCACACGCATGCCGCGCTCGTCTCCCCATGCCCGCACCTGCGCCTCGAGCTCGGGCAGCGTGAGGGTGCCGTAGTGCTGCGAGGGGCGGCGTCCCAGCATGTTGAGGTTGGGTCCGTGCAGCAGTGCGATGGTGGGCATCACGCGAGCTCCTCGATGGCCGCGCGCACCACGGCCGGGTCGGGGTCCTGGTGGGTCAGCACATCGCCGGGCGCGCGCAGCAGCACCATGTTGAGGGCCCGGCCGTCCGACTTCTTGTCCCGCGACATGATCTCGACCACCTGGTCCACGTCGACCGACGGGTCAAGCCGCACCGGCAGCCCGTGGCGCGCGAGGGTGGCGGCCGTGCGATCGCGCCACTCGGGGGCCAGGTCAAGCGAGTGCTCGCTCACGCGAAGCGCCGCCAGCAGCCCCAGCGAGATCGCCTCTCCGTGGTGATAGAGGTCGTAGCCCGCGGCGGCCTCGATGCCGTGCCCCACGGTGTGGCCCAGGTTGAGGATGGCGCGCCGCCCGAGGTCGAACTCGTCCTCGGCCACGACCTCGAGCTTGCACTCGGCGCAGCGGCGGATGAGGTCGGCCAGCTCGGCGTCCGGACCGGGGAGATCGGGCCAGGCGGCAACCATGTCCATCAGCTCGCCACCCACCAGCAGCCCGTACTTCACGACCTCCGCGAACCCGCACGACAGCTCACGGGCCGAGAGGGTGGCCAGCACCGAGGTGTCCATCACCACGGCCTCGGGCTGGTACACGGCGCCCACGTAGTTCTTGCCCTCGGGCAGGTCGACCCCGGTCTTGCCGCCGAGCGACGAGTCGACCATGGCGAGGAGGGTGGTCGGTGCCTGCACCAGGCGCACGCCGCGCTGGTACGACGCCGCGAGGAATCCCGCGAGGTCGCCCACCACTCCACCGCCCACCGCCACCACGGCGTCGCGGCGGCGAATGCCCGCGCGCGCGGCCTCGCGGGAGAGCCGCTCGAGTTCTCCGAGGTTCTTCGACGCCTCGCCTGCGGGCACGGAGATGACCGCGACGCGCAGGCCCGCCTCGCGGCACGACTGCGCCACCTGCTCGCCGGCGTAGGCCACACCGCCGTCAACCACGACGAGCGCGCCGTCGCCGGCACCCGCCCCGGCAAGAAGGGGTCCCACCAGGGCCAGGGCGCCTGCTCCCAGATGCACCGGCACGCTGCGCGCTCCGATGCCCGCGGTGATCACCGGCTCGGGCGCCGTGGTGCTCACCCGGCGCGCTCCTCGTCGGGGCCGCCCCCATTCGCCCACTCGGCCAGCACCCTCGCCACCTCGGCGGCGGGCTTCGAGGCATCGAGGATCACGTCGGCGGCCTCGCGGTACACGTGCTCACGCTCGCCGGCGCGTCGGATGAAGCGGTCGCGGTCGAGGGCAAGCGGGCGCCCCGGCTGGCCGCCCACGCGGTCCCACGCCACCTCCGGGTCGATGCGCAGCCACGCCACCCAGGCGGTGCGCCCCAGCAGGTCACGGGTGCGCTTGCTGCCGAGCGCACCGCCGCCCAGCGCCAGCACGCCGGGCTCGGCCTGCAGGTTCTCCCTGATCAGGTCCTCCTCCGTGCGCCTGAACCACAACTCGCCGCGCTGGGCGAAGATCTCGGGAATCGACTGGCCGGCGTGGGCCTCGACGAGGTCGTCGGCGTCGAGAAACTGGACTCCCAGCTCCTTGGCTGCCAGGCGGCCGACAGTGCTCTTGCCCGCGCCCATGTAGCCCGCGAGCGCGATCCAGCGCTCCGTGGCCATGGCTAGCTCGCCAGGACCGCGCGGTAGCGGTCCACCGCGGCGTCGAGTGATGCGACCGAATCGCCGCCGAACTTGTCCACGAGGGCCTGCGCGAGCACGAAGGCCACCACGGCCTCGCCGATGACGGCGGCGGCGGGCACGGCGCAGATGTCGGAGCGCTCCTTGAAGGCCGCCGTGGCCTCCTTGCTGTGCACATCCACAGAGGCCAGCGGGCGGCTGAGCGTGGCGATGGGCTTCATCGCGGCGCGCACCACCAGCGGCGCCCCGTGGGTCATGCCCCCCTCGAGGCCACCCGAGCGGTTCGTGCGGCGGTGGTACCCGCGGTCCTCTGACCAGAAGATCTCGTCGTGGGCCTCACTGCCCCTGATGCGCCCGAGCTCGAAGCCCGCCCCGAGCTCGACGCCCTTGATCGCCTGGATACCGAGCATGGCCTGGCCGATGCGGCCGTCCAGGCGGGCGTCACCGCTGACGTGCGACCCGAGGCCCGGGATGGGGTCGAACACCCATATCTCGAATATGCCGCCCAGGGTGTCGCTGGCCTGGCCGGCGGCCTTGATGGCCGCCCGCATGCGATCGGATGCCTCGGCGTCGAGGGCGCGCACCGGGCTCTCGTCAACGCCGTCGAAGTCGGACAGCGAGAGGTCGTCGCGGCGGGGGGCCTCCTCGGGGCCCACCTGCACCACGTGGCTGCGCACCTCCATGCCGTACCTGCGCAGCAGGGCCTTGGCCACGCCACCGGCGGCCACGCGTGCGGCCGTCTCGCGTGCGCTGGCCCGCTCGAGGATGTTGCGCAGGTCGTCCGTCTCGTACTTCTGCATGCCCGCCAGGTCGGCATGACCCGGACGCGGCAGCGTTATCGGCTCAACCTCCGACGCGGGCTCCCAGATGGCCATGCGGTCCTCGGACCAGTTGGCGAAGTCGCGGTTCATCACCATCAGCGCGACCGGACTGCCCAGGGTACGGCCGTGCCGGATGCCCGCGGTCACCTGCACCCGATCGGTCTCGATCTTCTGGCGCCCGCCGCGGCCGTAGCCCAGTTGACGGCGCGCGAGATCGGCGTCGATGTCATCGGGCGTAAGGGGCAGGCCGGCCGGGAGCCCTTCGATGATCGTGGTCAGGGCCGGACCGTGCGACTCCCCCGCTGTGCGGTAGGTGAGCGCCATCGGGCGGGCAGCATACCGCCCGGGCGGGCGCGCACCCCACCTGACTCAGGCGGCGCGATCTCCCCGGGCCCCCTGCTTGACCCGCGCGAGCGGGTGCATGAGCAGGTAGGCACTGGCCAGGCCGCTCCATTCGCCGTAGTGCTGCACCAGCCCGAGGGTCTCCTCGGGATCAGGCCACCGGCCCGTCTCGGCGGCCACGATGCGCATGAGGCCCAGGTCGCCAACCACCGGGGCGTCGTGCCGGCCCAGCCCATAGGTGCCGATGATTCCGGCGCTCCACGGGCCCAGCCAGGGCTCCCGCACCACCCGCGCGGTCATGCGACCGGTGTCGACCGCGTGCAGCCTCTCGAGGTCGATGCCACGGGCGAGGCGGGTCATCGCCGCGGCCCGGCGGGCCGCGAGGCCCGACGACACCGCGCGGGCCGGCGCCAGACCGCCCAGAGCAGCCGACGAGGGCGGCGCGCACAGCCCATCGGTACCCGGGTCGCCGAGCATCCGCACGATCGCCCGCTCCATCCGGGCGGCTTCGCGACCGGTCACCAGCTGCCCGCACGCGGCGGTGATCACCGCCTGCGCCACCGATCCGCGCCGGGCCGGGCGATATCCCGCCCTGCGCACGCTCACCACCGCCATGCGGGGATCGCGGCGGGCCATGCGCAGGAAGGGTGCGTGATCGTCGTCGGTGGCCAGCATGAAGCGGAGGGCGTCGAGCCCCGACGCGATATCCGGGGCGTCGAGTGCCACCTCGAGGTCACCGTCGGGTGCCTGCCTCACGGCTGCCCTGCCGGGGCCGGCCGGCGTGGCCAGGGTCGTCAGCAGAACAGACCCCTGCCAGCAGCGCGTGCCGCCCGCAGTGCCACCCGCCGAGAGCCGCAGGTCGTACGGCTTCGCCGGCGCGATTCGCGTGAGGGTCGCCCGCTGCATTCGCCGAGTGTACGAACGCCACCGGACCGATCACCACCATCACGCCCACCGCGAGGAACGGGGCCAGCGGCAGGGCCACGGCGGAGGGGCTCACGTGGCGCCGCGCGGCCGCCGCCAGGCCCCACAGGGCTGCCGCCACCAGCCCCACCAGCAACGCCGCCATCCCGGCCACAAGGCCCAGCGCCGCCCCGATGAGCCCCGCCAGCTTCACATCGCCCATGCCCATGCCGTCGGGTCGCACGATGGCGGGAACCAGGAGCACCGCCGCCACCAGCGCACCCGACACGGGTGGCGCCCACCACGGCCGCCCGCCCGCGAGCAGCGCGCCCGCCCACGCCGCGGCGGTCGCGGGCAGCACGATGACATCGGGGATGATCCGTCGCCGCAGGTCGACGATCACGATGGGCACGAGGGCCAGCAGCAGGACGACCGCGGACATGTTTCGACCCTAGGCCCCCGCAGCACGCGCGTGACGCACGGGATGCCGCGGATCACGCCTCTATGCTGCGCGGCCATGACACACCGCCACAACGCCATCACCGTGGTCACCGACGGCGCCTGCTCCGGCAACGGCACGGACGACGCGCGCGGCGGGTGGGCGGCAATCGTCATCGCGGCCGATGGCAGCGAGAACGTCCTCACCGGTGCGGAGGCCCCCAGCACCAACAACCGCATGGAGCTCATGGCGGCCATCGAGGGCCTGGCGGCGGCCCCCGAGGGGTCCACCGTCGACCTGGTCACCGACTCGTCGTACCTGGCGAAGGCCATCACCGACGACTGGCTGGGGTCGTGGCAGCGGCGGGGTTGGCGCACCGCGGGCAAGAAGCCGGTGGCCAACCGCGACCTGTGGGAGCGCATGCTCGTGCAGCTCGCGCGCCACGAGGCCGTTCACCCCAGGCTGGTGCGCGGCCACGCGGGCCACGAACTGAACGAGCGGGCCGACCGCCTGGCCCAGGATGCCGCCGCGACGGCCGAGGCCACCACGCCCCCGATGGATGGATCGGGCTGGACCGAACAGATGGGCTTCGACATCTCGTGAGGCATGCGATGATGCAGGCCTACGGCCCCTCAGGGCACTGAACCGAACGAACCGCAGGGAGTATCCGGGTGTCACGCAAGGGATGGTTGATCGGCGGCGCAGTCGTCGTTGTCGTCGCGATTGTCGTCGCGCTAATCGTGGTCAGCGTCTCGGGAGGCGACTCCTCGAGCACCGAGGCCGACGCCTCGAACGTCCAGGGCGTCGAGAAGGTCGTCGCCATGACCACGGGCATCCCGCAGGCCGGGTTCGCCATCGGCAAGCCCGGTGCGCCCGTCACGGTTCGCGAGTACATCGACCCGCAGTGCCCCGTATGCAAGACGGCCAGCACCAAGACCATTCCCGCCATCGTCAAGGGACCCGTGAAGGACGGCACCGCCAAGCTCATCATCGAGCCCCTCACCTTCATCGGACCCGACTCGTCCGACGCCTCGCTGGCCATCGCCGCCGCCGCGAAGCAGGACAAGGCGTTCACCTTCACGGAGATCCTCTACGCGAATCAGGGTGAGGAGAACACGGGCTGGGTCACCGACGAGCTCCTCACGGCGTTCGCCAACAAGACCCCCGGCCTCGACGTGGCCGCCTGGGACGCGGCGCGCAAGGACGCCGCCACGGGTGACGTGCTCTTCGCCGTCTCCGACCGCGCGCAGGCCGCGGGCGCCAACTCGACGCCCACGTTCGTGATCAAGGGCCCGGGTGGGTCCGAGGTGATCACCGGCGCCGTCGAGCCCCAGGTCGTCATCGACGCCATCAACAAGGTCGCCAGCTGACCCTGGGCCGACTGCGCGTCGCGCAGGGCGTCCTCGCCCTGCTCGGCCTGGCGGTCACGGGCTACCTCTCGTGGGAGAAGCTCTCGGGGGGCGCTCCCGCCTGTGTCATCGGCGGGGGCTGCGCCACCGTCCAGAACTCCGAGTACGCGCAGATCTTCGGCGTGTCGCTGTCGTATCTCGGCTTCATCACATACGCCGTCATGCTTGCCTCGGCCATCGTGCCCGGATTCTGGGGGCGGCTGCTGGGCATCATCACGTCGGTCGGCGGCGTGCTGTTCTCGCTGTGGCTGCTCTACGCCGAGCTGTTCCTGATCGAGGCAATCTGCCCGTGGTGCATGGCCAGCCTGGTCATCATGATCCTCGCCCTGGTGGTCGCCATCTGGCGCATCACCAAGGCCGGTGACCTGCGCTCCTAGGCGCTTCCCCGCTTCTGGATCGACCGGAAGACGAACCAGACGGCGACCAGGATGACGCCCGCCACGCCGGCGATCATCACCTGGCCGATGGCGAGGCCCACGAGGATCGCGATGAACGCGAGGGCCACCACGACGAGCATCACGATGGCCGTCGAGCGGGATGGCTGAGAGGTGCCTGACACACCTCAACCGTAGCCCGCACGCCGTCGGGACGCGCGGCTAACGTGCCCCGCGTGGACTCGCCCCGACTCGCACGGATCGCCTGCGGCGCGCTCGTCGCCGGTGGAATCGCCCTCGTCGTGACATCCGGCGGATCAGCTGAGGGATGGGTCAACACCCTGCGCTGCACCGCGCAGGCCGATGCCCAGTCGCTCGACGCGCAGCTGGCCGCCGCAGGCAGCCCCATGGCGGGCGACGGCGCCACGTTCGTGCGCGAGGGGCTGGCCAACGACATCGACCCCCGGGTGCTGGTGGCCATCGCCGCGCAGGAGACCATGCTCGAGACCTACGGGCCGGCGCAGCAGATCAAGAACGCATTCGGCCTGGGTCCGGGCATCGCGTTCTCGGACGAGTCGGAGGCCATCGCGATGGCCGCCCGCACCCTGGGCAACTACGCGAAGGATGGCCTGGTCACCCTTCCGCAGATCGGCGCGCGGTGGGCGCCCGTGGGCGCGTCGAACGATCCGAATGGGCTCAACGGCGGGTGGCCCGCAGGGGTGGGCACCTTCTTCAGCACCCTTGGTGGCGA
>CAMCDF010000024.1 GCA_945873475.1 Bifidobacterium breve
AACGGCAGGGTGTCCATGTACCTCTGCTAGCCGCGCCTCGATCCTTCTCGGTCCGTCGCGGTCGGGCCAATCTCGCCCCGTTCGGGCGTCCTGGGGAGATACGATTGCATGGGGTCGGGGTCAATGATCGCTCGGCACCAAAAAACGCACGGCCGAGGTGCAGCTGAAGCCGTGCAGTCGTGCAGTCGTGCACCAGCAGTGCAGCCCGCGTGCACTACTGCATCCCGCATGGGGCGAAGGGTTAGGGGTAGTGGTGCAGTCGAGCACTCTCCCTCACTCTCTCTCCCCTACCCCATCGCCACGCATAGTGGTGGCTGAGTGGTGGTCGACCAGCAGTGCCGGGCCTCGATCCCTCGTCTTGCTGCGGGATCAGCCTGCCGCACTGCTTCACTCGTAATGAAGGGGTCAGCGGTTCGAATCCGCTCGTCGGCTCTCAGGCCTCCGTGGAACCACACGAGAGCGGCCAGACCGGGTCATTCACCTTCGCTGCCTTGCTGTTGCGACGGCGGCCGAATGGCCCAATCACGGGCGCGACGACAGCCGTGCGTTTCTCAACTCGCGTCGGTCTGCCGGCAGCTGTCGTACTGCTCATCACCGGCTTCTGGATGGCAGCCTCGAACTGATGCCGGGCCCCGCCGGCCTCAGCGGTTGAACAGCTCTCTGAGGTTCTCGACCAGCAGGTAGAGCGCGATAAGCCCGAAGATGATGGCCAGTGTGATGCGCCATTCGATGATGAAACCGATGGTCAGCACGACGGCCACTGCGAGTGCGAAGACGCTCATGATGAACTGGGGAAGGCGCCGGCGGGCGGCGGACTCAACGCCCACGAGCACCACCACTCCCACCAGCACGCCTAGCCAGTAGTGCGAGTAGTCGTTGCCGACGAGCAGCCACACCAGGATTGCCAGCAGGACCGAGGTGCTCACTGCAGCCCATGCGCGCAGCACGAATGTCTGCTTGGCCACCGTCTCGGCCACGGGGCGTGAGCGCAGGTGGTCGCGGGCCCCCGTCTCGGGGATGCCCTCCATCATCGCCCTGACCATCGACACCCTCTCGGCGGACAGGCGCCGGCGTTCATCGGCCAGCTGGAGGAGGGCCTCTTCCTCGGCCCTCGCGGTGACGTAGCGGCGCTTGGCCAGCGCGCTCGTGACGGTGTCGATCTCCATCGCCTGCGCCTGCACCATCTCGCGACGGGCGCGCACGCGCCGGGCAGAGATCTCCGTGTCGAGCGCGGCCAGCTCGACGTCCAGTTCGGAGACCCGCTCCTCCACCACGCTGGCGGCGGCCTGCATGTCGGGCGATACCTTCTGCAGGCCCACCCAGCCAACCGGGTCGTTCCAGCGCATGCGGTCGATGCCGCTGCGCTCGTACCGGGGGCCCGTGGGCCCCGACTCGCCGCCGAAGCGATCGCCGGTATCCCGGCCCCAGCGGCCGCGGAAGCCCGACACCCATGGCGTGTCATCCCCGATCACCACGGGGGTCCACTCCCGATCGCCGCCCGGACCGATGGCCGTGCCGTCGCCGCGGTGGTAGTCGACGAAGGGGATGCCCAGGCCCTCCTGGAAGCCACTGGAGTCGGCCCACGGGGTGAGGATGGCCACCGCTCGCCGGGTGCCGTTGACGAAGCGCTTCAGTCGCGGTGCATCGACGCGGATGAGCTCGTCCTGCTGCACGAACGAATGCGAGTGCGAGCCGGCGCCCGTGTAGAGCACCAGATGCCCGTCGAGCCAGTCGAGGTCGGGGTCGTCAACACGGCGCCTCAGGGCATCGCCCTCGGCGTCGTGCGACGACGACGCCACCCACCGGGGCACCAGGGCGCCATCGGCGTCTGGCGACAGGTAGATGTTGACGGTCTCCCAGTCGGCTTCATGGTCGTTGATGCCGTTGTACGACGACCGCCAGTCGTTCACCGCGTAGAAGAACCAGTACTGGCACACCGTCCATCCGGCATCGCGGATGACCCGTCCGTAGTAGGGCGTTGGCCCGTCGGCCGAGGTCTCGCGGTAGAGCGTCTCCCCCGCCGAGACCGTGCCCGTCGGCAGCCGGCGCCGGAGCACCAGCGACAGGCGGAAGAAGGCATCGATGATGCGCGTGCTGATTCCCACGTTGGCGAAGCGGGATGCATGGGGCATGCGCGCGTAATGCCCCTGCCGCCTCCAGGCCCAGTATCGCCAACGCGAGAACGGCTTCTCCACGAAGCGCAGATAGAGAGTGCGGTCGGCAAGGGCCTGGCCCGCGTCGACCAGGCGCTCGATGTCGAGGTCCCCGTGCTCTATGAGCAGCTCGTGTTCGCCGGCGGGGGTGATCTCCCACAGGCCGCATTCGCCCACGTAGCCGTCGACCGTCGTCGGCAGGAAGAGCTCGCACGCGTTGTACCTGAGCAGGGGCTCATGCGCGCGGAGGAGGTCCACGTCGTTCACGGGCGCACTCTACGGCTCCGGGCGTCAGCCCGTGGCGCGCACCAGATCGTGCTCGGGGCGGATTCCCCAGCGTGCAGCCACCTCATGGAGGTCCTGCTCCATCGGCCACGAGTCGGGCATGGGCTCGCCCACATGCCCGGGGGTTCCACCCTTCAGGGCCATGCAGCCATGGTTGTCGCCCAGGCGGTCGATCTCGGCCAGGTCCTGCGCGGTCAGCACGATCTCGGTGGGCGTGGTTGCGAGCTCGCGGCGCTGGTCCTCAACCGACTTGTGGCCCTCCCCCGCCTCCTGGATGAACGTGGGCACCACGCATGCGACGCCCTGCTGCGCGAGGGTCCACTGTGCGGCCAGCTGCAGCGGGGTCATGCCGTGCCGCTCGGCGATGGGCTCGATCTGGGCCAGGCGCTCGCGCCCCGATTCCACCCAGCCCGCCGGGCGGTACTTGCGGTGGTCCCCTTCCACCAGCGCGTCTTCATCTGGCAGGTCGCCGTGGAAGATGCCGCCGTAGTCCACCACGCGCGCCAGCACCTTGACGTTCTTCTGCGCGAGGGCCGGCAGGGCCATCTTCCCGGGCCACGGCTCGAACGGGTTGAGGATGATCATGGCCCAGTCCATCTCATCGCCGTACATCTCCACGCAGCCGATGAGATCGAGGGTGAAGCCATTCGCCGGGCCCGGGGCCACGCCGATCGCGCTCGCGAGCCCCTCGGTGCGCAGGTCGCTCATCGCACGCCATACGGTCTCGTTCGTGTAACCGATGCGATCGGGGTTGTGGAGCATCACCAGGTCGACGTGGTCGGTGCCGAGCCTCTCGAGGCTGGCCTCCAGCGCGCCGAACAGGTAGCTGCGGTATTCGTCTTCGCCGCGCAGGGACGGGTTCGTGAACCGCGGGTAGCCGCTCGATCCCTGGCGCACGCCGTTCACGAAGTCGTGCCCGATGGCCGCCGCGATGCAGTAGGAGTCGCGATCCAGGCCCTTCACCGCGCGTCCGACGATGCGATCTGCCTCGCCATCGGCGTAGACATCCGCCGTGACGACCGTGCGGATGTCGTCCCCCGGGCGGATGAGGGCCTCGAGGCGCTGGTCGTCGAGGGGCTCCCCGAAGTGCATGACGCGACCGCCGCTCCATGCGCCGATCGCCGTGTGTCCGATCTCAGCCATGGCCCGATTGTCTCACCATGCGGTCGGCATCGGCGGGCCGATCGTCACCCAGCGGCCTGCGCGACGACCCTCAGTTGCTCACCGGCTGCGGCCACGATGTCCCCGTCGTGCAACTGCCGGCCGCGCCGGTCCTCCGGCTCGCCGTTCACCGTCACGCCGTCCGCGAGCAGGGCCTTGATATCCCCGCCCCCCGATGCCAGGTCGGCGAGCTTGAGCAACTGTCCGAGGCGGATCATGTCGCCCCTGATTGTCATGTCGCGCATGCGGTGACGTTAGGGCATGTGCGCGATACCGTCCCATGCCGTGAGCCGAGTCCGCTGGATCCTCATCGCCCTCGTGTGCGCCGCGATCGTGGCGCTGTCGCTCGTGATCGCGGGCAGGACGGGCGGCGCGTCGGAGTTCTGGGGCGGGTACGAGGAGGCCCTCGCCAGGGTGACGGGCGGACCCTGGTGGACCCTCTGGGTGCTGCCGGGCCTTCTGCTCGCCCTCGTGGCCGCCCTGGCACTGGGAATCCGCACGTCTCCCGCATGGGCCCGCGACCCGGCAGATCAGGGGCGTCGCACGGCGTTTCTCCTGGCCGGAGTCGCGGTGCTGATTCTCTCGCTGTGCGCACCCGTCGCGGTCATCGCCCAGGGGGGGCTGCTCACCGCACACATGATCCAGCACGTGGCCATCGGTGCGCTGGCACCGCTGCTCTTCCTGCTCGCGGTGCCCCGGGCTGCCCGCGGAACGCGCGAGCGGCGCCCGGTGCTGGCGTTCATCCTCCACCCCGCCGTGGCCTTCGCCATCTGGCTGGGCTCGACCATCGTCTGGCTCGTGCCCGATATCCACCACGAGGTGCTGTTCCGCCCATGGGTGTGGGTGCTGCAGCAGGTAGCGGTGTTCGGGGCCGGCATCATCATGTGGGCCCCCATCACCGACCGCATCGTCGACCCGCCGCCGTGGTTCCGCACCGGCGCGAAGTGCGCGTACATGATCGGCGTGTGGTTCGCGGGCGTGGGAATCGCCAACGTTTACTGGTTCTCGGGCACGCCGTTCTACGAGTCGCACGAGGCGGGCGCGGCGGCGTTCGGCATGTCGGCCCTGCAGGACCAGGCGAACGCGGGCACCGTGATGATCCTCGCCCACTGCGCCATCACCTTCGGGGCCATCGCCGTGCTGTTCTTCCGGCACGCATCCGAGCGCGGGCTCGAACAGCGGCTGATCGAGGCCGGGGTCCCCGAGGATCAGGTGCACCGCGCCACCTTCGACGGGGTGCTGCCGGACCTCGCGGCCCGCACGGGCGTGCCCCTGCACACCCGCACCGGGCTCGACTGATGCCCGAGGGGCACACCATCCACCGGGCAGCACGGGACCAGAACGCCCTGCTGGCCGGCTCCATGGTTCGTGCATCATCACCCCAGGGCCGTTTCTCCGGCGGCGCCGAGGTGCTCGATGGCCTCGCGCTCTCGGGGATCGACGCCTACGGCAAGCACCTGCTGTACCGGTTCGATGACGACGTGGTGCTGCACGTGCACCTGGGGCTCTTCGGCCGCTTCTTCATGCACAAGGGCGACCTGCCGGATCCCCGTGGCGCGATACGCCTGCGCCTCACCGGGCACGGCGGGTCCGTCGACCTGCGGGGGCCCACCGCGTGCGAGATCCTCGACGAGGGAGCAGAAGATGCGCTGCTCGCGCGAATCGGGCCCGACCCGCTGCGGCGTGACGCAGATCCCGATGCAGCGTGGGCCCGGATTGGCCGGAGCCGAAGGTCAATCGGGGCCCTGCTGATGGACCAGTCGGTGATCGCCGGCATCGGCAACGTCTACCGCGCCGAGGTGCTCCACGTGAACGGCATCCACCCTGAGCGCGCGGGGTCGAGCCTCACACCCGACGAGTTCGAGGCGCTGTGGACCACCGCGTCGCGCATGCTGCGTGACGGCGTGAAGTCGGGTCGAATCGTCACGGTTACGGCGGAGGACGCCGGCAAGCCCCGCTCGCGCCTGCGCCGGGGCGAGCGTACCTACGTATACCGGCAGTCAGCGTGCCGGTCGTGCGGTGGACCGGTGGCCAACTGGGACATGGCCGGGAGGCGCGCCTGGGCCTGCCCCGCCTGCCAGTCGTGAGCAGGATTTCCCTCGAGCCACTGCGAACAACACCCGAGGTAAAGCCCTCGAGTGGAAGGAACCCCGTCAATGGGCACCGATTCAGCGCAGGATCTGCGCCAGACCACAAGCGGCATGATGTGGGCAGGCATCCTGGCGATCATCATCGGCATCGTTGCGATTGCCGTCCCGGCTGTGGCCTCGGTGAGCATCGCCGTCCTCGTCGGCATCCTCGTCATCGTCCTCGCCGTTGCATGGCTCTTCGCGGCCATTGGCAGCGGGGCGACCACCGGCTGGAAGATCACCGGCGTCATCCTTTCCGTCCTGCTGCTCATCGGCGGGTTGTGGATTCTCTTCAACCCCATCGAGGCGACCGTCGGGCTCACCGCCGTCATCGCCATCGTGTTCATCGTGATGGGTGTCGTGCGCGTTGTTGCCGCCATCGGTGACCAGAGTGGCGAGGGCCGTTGGGTCATCGCGCTCGGCGGCATCCTGGCGATCATCATCGGCATCCTCATCGCTGCCGACTTCCCGAGCTCGGCTGCCTGGGCGATTGGCCTTCTGGTGGGCATCCAGTTCCTGTTCGACGGCATCGGCCTCGTCATGCTGTCGTCTGCGATGAAGAGCGCCGCGCGCCGCTGACCCGGCGTTTTCAGGGGGGCTCCGGCACGCGATATGCGGTTTCCGCAGGTTCGCGAGCCGGGGCCCCTTTTTCTTGCATTTCATGGGGTGTTTTTCACGCCCTGCGGGCCCGTGCAGGTGCTTTGATTGCAGCAGCGCGCGATCCGGTGCGCCAGACCCCAGATAGATCCGGAGTTTCATGGCAGTCACCGTCCAGAGCCCGCCCGTCTCGGCCACCGAAGCACTCACTCTCCTCGGGGCATCGTCCGACCGCACGAGCACGGGGCGACGCAACCGGGCCCTCATCGTGCTGCTCTGGCGCGTGGGCCTTCGCCCGGGCGAAGCACTCGCCCTCGGTGTGAGCGACGTCGACCTCGAGGCACGCACGGTCACGGTGGCTGACCGGGTGTGCGGTCTCGACGGCCTTGGCGCAGCCGAGGTGGGTCGCTGGATGGAACGCCGGGACGAGATGGACCTGGGCGCCGATGGCCCCCTCATCTCCACCCTGCGGGCCAAGCCGCTGAGCCAGGCATACGTGCGGGAGCTGCTCCCGCGCCTCGCGGAGCGCGCGGGACTCGAGCGCCGCGTCCATGCAATGGGCCTCCGCTACGCCTGCGCCGCCGAGATGGCCGGCGAGGGCATCGCCACCGAGATCATCGAGGCTCAGCTGGGCGTGCGCCCGCAGTCGTCTGTGGCGCGCTACCTCCCCATGCCGGATGACGAGGATGTCGTGGCCGCCATGGTCGCGCGCCCGGCTCCGGCGGCCCGCTAGCGCCGTGATGCGGGCGGTCCTCCGGGTCGGTGACCAGGGGGATGCCCGGGCAGCCGGGCACCTGCTGCTCGCAGGCGGCTGGGACGTTCAGGCAGACGGCTCTCTCGACGGTGCCGACCTGTTGGTTGTTGATGAGTGGACGCCCGAGACCGACCGCCACGTGGTCGCCGCGCGCGCGAACGGGGTGCGGGTCACGGTGCTGGCCGAGCTCATCCTGGACCACCTGCGGTCGCCCGTCATCGCGGTCACCGGCACCGCCGGCAAGACGTCTGCGTGCAGGGCCCTGGCGCATGTCCTGGAGGGCTGCGGTCGGCCTGTATCGATATCCAGCACCGCCCGATCGGCCAACGCGTGGCCCGATCGCTCGGTGGAGGTAGATCCCGCCCCGGGAACGGTGACGATCGCCGAGCTCACGTCGACGCACCTCTGCCACATGGATTCGGTTCGTGCCGATGTCGGAGTGGTGACCCTGCTCCGTCCCGACCACGTCGACCTCCACGGCGATCTCGAGCGGTACTACGCGGCCAAGCGACGTATGGTCGAGCGCATGCCTGCGTCGTCGTCGGTGGTGCTTCCGGTCGACGACCAGCAGACAACGGACATCCTGGGGCCCATCGACCGGACCACCTTCGGCTTCGGGTCCAGTGCCGGCACGGCGCCGGACGGCGCATTCGAGGTTGACGGGCACCTCGTGCTCGCCGCGGGGGGCCGCAGCGCGCAGCGCGATCTGCCGGCCACCGGCACCGCCCTGCGTGCCGCGATGGCCGCTGCCGCCGCCGCCCTGGCCATCGGCATCGACCCGCAGGCGGTAGCGGATGCCCTCGACGGCCTGCCATCGGTCGCGCATCGGCTTGCTGCGCGACCTGGTCCGGGGGGCGTCACCATCATCGACGACTCGATGGCAGCCACTCCCCTGAAGGCGGCCTCGGGTATCCGCGAGGCACCGCCCGGCCAGCTCGTGGCGATCGTGGGCGGAAACGACGCCCCGGCAGGGGCACCCGTGCATGCCTCGCCCGAGGAGGCCGCCGCCCTGTCAGAGGCCCTCCTCGTGGTGCGCGAGCGTGCCGACTGCCTCATCGCGTTCGGACCGGCCGCACAGCGGGTGGTTGCCCACGTGCCCGTCGACAAGGAGCTCGGCTCGCTTGCCGATGCGCTCGATGCCGCCCTCTCCCGATGCCCCCCGGGTGGGACCGTGATGATCAGCCCGATGTTCCCGCTGACCCCGGACGAGCGCGCTCGGGCGGCAGGGGCCGCGCCGTCGCGCTAGGCACGGGAATGTCCGCCTCAGGTCGGTGAGAGCCGGGTGCGCCCGGGCTGGCGCAGGCGAAGCATCTGGCCTCCGGACTCCCGGTACTGCCCAACCCATGCGAGGGGCGGCGAGTACGAGTGCACGGACACCGCCGGGTCTCCCTCCCAGTGCTCCACACGGTGGATGTACCCGAACGGCCCCTCCTGGGTCTGTCCGGGAACGATCACATGGCTCGTGTCATCGGCGTGCACGTGCATGTGGTGCTCGCGTATCGCGCCATCGGCCACGCAGATGCCCACCTCGGAGATCTCGTGGTCGTGGAACCCGGTCTCCTGTCCGGGAAGCCACGAGAGCACCCACACGTCGATGTAGTCGTTCTCGAACACCAGGCGGTAGTCGCGGTAGTCCTCGCACACGGCCACGTAGTCGCGCCACAGGCCGGTCTCGACGATTGTGCGGCTGATGTCCGCGAGGGCGGGGGCGTGGAGCTGGCGGTCGATGTCGGCGAGGAACGACAGCTCGTCGGGCAGCTTGGGGAACGGCCACTTGGGCTCTGGCGTGGGCCATGAGGGGCGGGGTCGCGCGGCGGTGGTCACTTCATGCTCCGTTGCTGGCTGCGGTGTCATGACAATACGCCCGACCTCCGGAGGTCCCTCTGGTGGTCGGTTCCACGTGGTCAGCAAATGTGAGGCGGGCTACTTTTCACGATGTGCCGCCCGAACTGATCGTCAACGCACTCGTCCCCTTTTCCACCCGCCTTGCCGATGATGGGCTGGTGCACGTGCGGGCCTGGCGGGGCGACGATGGCATGGCGCTGCTGGTGGCTGAACTCGACTGGGCGCTGCTCGTGGCCGATCGCTCCGATGCCTACTTCGGCCCGGGCATCTTCACCTACCCCGGCTACGCCCTTGGTGCGGCGCTCTCAGCGTGCAGCGCTGCCGGAGCCGGCGAGCCGGGTGTGACGGTGGTGCGCATGCCCGACCCGCCCGGCGAGCGCTTCGCCCTTGTCACCGACGCTGACGACCCCGATGCATGGACGGAGGTCGATGTCGTCGGGGCCGGGCGCCTTCTGGGCGGCGTGGATGCGGGAGGTCCGCCGCCTGGCGCGTATATCCCGCGAGTCGTCGAGGCCTGGGTGCGCGACGGGGCGATGCCCGGCTAGGACCCCGCGCGCGCGCGGATGCGCCTCACCGCCTCGGCGTCGGCCCTCTCGATCGCCACCGCCTCTTCCAGCACGTCGAGGTGCTCATCGAACGGCACCACGACCATCCCGGCGCCATCGACGAACACCCAGTCGCCCGAGGTGATGGTGATGCCCCCGAACGAGACGATTCCGCCCGACTCGACCACCTGCAGCAGGTCGCCACTTGCGCGCGGGGTCTCCCCCAGCGCCCACACGCCCATGCGGTACTCCGCGGCCTCCGCGCGGTCCCTGATGGCACCCCACGCAACCACGGCCCGGGCGCCCAGTTCCTCGACTGCCGCGAGCTTCTTGCCACCCGCAACTGCCTCGCCGGGCGCATCAGGGGCCGCGATCACCAGCACGGCACCGGGGGGAACCGCAGACAGTGCGTGCCCCGCCGCGGCCGCAAGGTCGTGGTCGGGCAGGTCGTCGCGCCGGGGGGCGAAGCGCACGGTGGCCGCCGGCCCGTACGACACCTGGCCGTCGCGCGCCGATCGCAGGCCGACGACGTGGCACACATGCGCGTGGCGCCGGGCCATGGCATCGCAGACCGACGCGCTGGTGACGAGTGGAGTGAGGTCGTCCACGCCCTGCGTGCCCATGCGCCCTCCCGGGCCCGTGTGCGAGGATGCCCGCCGAACGACGGAGGAGTGCCGTGGAACCCGAGACACACATCCTGCTGATGTACGAGTACGTCGAGGACATCCTCGAGCGACGTGCACCCTACCGCGACGACCACCTGGCCAACCTGCAGCGACTCAAGGACGAGGGCAGGGTTCTCATGGCCGGTGCGCTGGGCGACCCGGTCACGGGCGCCGCCATCGTGTTCGCCCCCTGCACGGCGGAGGAGGTCGGCGAGTACGTGCTGCGCGATCCGTACTACGTGGCCGGCCTCATCACCGACTGGCGGGCAATCCCCTGGAATGTGGTGATCTGAACCGCGGCTAGCCGGCGGCGGGCCCCAGGCGCTCGCCGTAGGCATCGCGATAGATGGGCCAGGCGTCCATGACGTCGGTTACGTACTGACGGGTCTCCGGGAACGGGATGTCCTCGGGAATGCGCAGCTCGACCCCCTTCGCGGCGGCCGCGGCCCTCCACTGCCGCAGGTTCTCGGGCCCTCCGTTGTAGGCGGCCAGCGCGGCAGGCACCGATCCGCCGTGCAGGTCGATCAGGTACCGCAGGTACCACGACCCGAACGAGATGTTCACCTCGGGGTCCGCCAACTCGATCGCACGGCCTGGCGGCGGGTCGTCCTGCGACTCGATGAAGCGGGCGGTGGAGGGCAGCACCTGCATCAGGCCCACCGCCCCGCGGGGCGAATTCGCCGTCCGGTCGAAGTCGCTCTCCCGCCAGGTCACGGCAGCCACGAGGGCCGGATCGAGGCCGTTCAGCCGGGCGTCGCGGTTGATGGCGGCGTCGTACTCGAGCGGGTACCAGAACCGCGCGTACCACGCGGGCTTCGACTGGTGGACCGCGAGTCCCACTGCAACCAGCGCCCCGACCACAACCAGGAATGCGAGCAGGCGGCGGGCGCGCGACCCGCGCCGCCTACGCCGCCCCATCGCCCGCTGGGTAGGCGTCCATGACCGACGCAACCCACTCGTCGAGATCCACCAGCGTGCCGTCGTTCACGTACGCCATGTCCGCGGCCGCCACTTTCTGATGTTCAGGCACCTGCAGCGCCCTGCGGCCGTCGTAGTCCTGCCCCCGGGCCTCCACCCGCGCGCGCCGCACGTGGTCGGACGCCGTCACCACGATCACGGCGTCGAAGGCATCCTGCAGCCCGGCCTCGAAGAGCAGTGGCACCTCACACACGATCAGCGGCGGAGGCGGAGTGCGCTGGCGCTCGGCTGCGATCCATGCACGCCGCGCCTCCCCGATGCGCGGGTGCAGCAGCCCCTCGAGGAAGGCGATGCCCCCATCCTGTCCGAAGGCTGCCTCGCCCAATGCCGCGCGGTCAACGGCGCCGGAGGTGAGGGTGACGCCATCACCGAAGCGGGCGACAACCTCGCGGATGACCTCGGGTTCGCCGTACAGCCGATGAACGACGTCATCGGCGCTGAGAACCGCGGCGCCCCGACGCGCGAAGGCGTCGAGGGCCGCGGACTTGCCCGAACCGATGCCCCCGGTCAACCCGAGGCACTGCGGCGCGGGCGCGTGGGGCTCAGCCCTCGTGCTCGCCGTCGCCACCATCGGCGACGGGCTCCTCGGCCGCTGCCTCCTCGACCACGGCCTCCTCGGCCACGGTCTCCTCGGCCACGGGCTCGTCGAGAGCCGGGGCCTCAGGCGCGTCGCCGTCGAAGACCTCGTCGTCGAACGCGGGCGGCTCGTAGCCCTCGGGGGCCGGGGTGACGCGCTTGAGCGACAGCGACAGGCGGCGACGGTCGGCATCGATCTCGATGATGCGCACCTCGAGCTCGTCGCCCTGGTTCACGACCTCGCGCGGGTTCTCCACGTGGTGGTCGGCCAGCTCGGAGATGTGCACCAGGCCCTCGACGCCGGCGTGGATCTCCACGAAGGCACCGAAGGTGACGACCTTGGTGACCTTGCCGGGCACGATGTCGTTGATCTGGTAGGTCTCGATGACGCTCTGCCACGGGTCGGCCTGGGTCTGCTTGAGGCCCAGGGAGATGCGCTGGCGGTCGCGGTCGATGTCGAGCACCTTCACGTCGACCTTCTCGCCCACGTTCAGCACCTCGGACGGGTGGTTGACGTGGCTCCACGAGAGCTCAGAGATGTGGATGAGGCCGTCGATGCCGTCGAGGTCCACGAACGCGCCGAAGTCGACGATGTTCGAGATCGTGCCCTCCACGACCTTGCCCGGCTCGAGATCGTCGAGGATGCGCTGCCGCACCTCGCGGCGCTCGTGCTCCAGCACGGCGCGGCGGCTCAGCACCACGTTGTTGCGGCTGCGGTTGAGCTCGATCACCTTGCACTCGAGCTTCTGGCCCATGAACTCGTCGAGGTCCTGCACCCGGCGGATGTCCACCAGCGACGCAGGCAGGAAGCCGCGCACGCCCAGGTCGAGGATGAGGCCGCCCTTGACCACCTCGATGACCGTGCCCTCCACCGTCTCGCCGGCGGTGGATGCGGCCTCGATGCGCTTCCAGGCCTTCTCGAAGCGGGCGCGCTTCTTCGACAGGATCAGCCGGCCGTCCTGGTCCTCCTTCTGCATGACCAGGGCGTCGATCATCTCGCCCAGCTGGACCTCGTCTGCGACGTTCACCGACTTGCGGATGGACAGCTCGTTGAGCGGGATCACGCCCTCGCTCTTGTAGCCGATGTCGACGAGGACCTCGTCCTTGTCGATCCGGACCACCCGGCCGCTCACGACATCGCCCTCGCTGAAGATCGGGATGGTGATGTCGTAGTTGGGGACCTGCTGGCCGTCGACCTCGATGTACTCGGGCCCGTCGAGGGTGAAGATCGGGGTATCGAGGTCGATGATGGTTACGTCGTCGGTGGTGCTCATGTCGGTTGGTTGTCCTTGGGGTTGGGGTTCGTGCGCACGCGCATTCGCCCCGTCGATTTGGCGGAAGCGGGCATCATAGGCGAATTCAGCGGGCGAGCAGCACGCGGCGGGCCCATGTGAGCCGTGCCAGGTCACGCCCTCCGCCCGCGTCATCCGCGCAGGCGATCTCGCGCAGGGTGGCGAACGCGGCCTCGATCACCTCCGGACGTGCCTCGGCGTGAACCTCGAGCACCCGGTAGGGGTCGAGGCCCGGCTCGGGAGGCGGAGGATCCCAGGTCACGACTTGGCCTGCAGCCACGTGGGGCCAACCCCCACGTCCACCGCGAGCGGCGGATCGAGGTCGTATGCGCCGGCCATCGCCGCAACCACGAGGCCCCGCACCTCGTCCACCGCGGCGGGCGGGCACTCCACCAGCAGCTCGTCGTGGATCTGCAGCACCAGCCGGGCGCCGGTGCCCGATTCGCGCAGTGCCTGATCGGCCCGGATCATCGCGATCTTGATGATGTCGGCGGCCGAACCCTGGATGACCGTGTTGACCGCGAGCCTCTCCCCCAGCTGCCTCTGCTGCTGCGTGCGCGCGGTGAGCTCGGGAATCGCCCTGCGGCGGCCGAGCAATGTCGTCACGTACCCCTCGGACGTGGCGATGGCGATGGTGCTGGCCACGAACTCCCCCACCCGCGGATAGCGGGCGAGGTACGCGTCGATGTACTCGCGGGCGTCGACGCGTGAGATGCCCAGCTGCTCCGACAGGCCGAAGTCGGAGATGCCGTAGATGATCCCGAAGTTCACGGCTTTCGCCCGGTCACGAACCTCGCGGTCCATGTGCTCGAGGGGCACGCCGAATACCTCGGACGCCGTTGCGGCGTGAACGTCGCGCCCCTCGGCGAACGCATCGCGCAGGGCCGGCTCGCCCGAGCAGTGGGCGAGGATGCGCAGCTCCACCTGGGAGTAGTCGAAGCTCATCATCTCGTAGCCGGCACCGGCCACGAAGGCGTCCCTGATCTCGCGCCCGGCCTCGGTGCGCACCGGGATGTTCTGCAGGTTCGGGTTGGTCGACGACAGCCGGCCCGTCTCGGCCACCGTCTGGTTGAACGTGGTGTGGATGCGCCCGTCCACGGGGTCGACCGACTCGGGAAGGGGCGCGAGGTAGGTGCCCTCCAGCTTCACGAGTTCCCGGTACCGGGAGATGAGGGGCACGATCTCGTGCTTGTCCTCGAGCGACCTCAGCACACGGCGATCGGTGGAGTAGCCGGTCTTGCCCTTTCGACCCGCCGGCAGCCCCAGGCGCTCGAAGAGGACCTCGGCCAGCTGCTTCGGTGAGTCGATCGTGAACGGCCCGCCCGCCAGCTGGTGGATGCGCTCGGTCAGCGAGTCGATCTCGGTGCGCATGCGGGTGCGGATCTCCTCGAGCCGCTCCACGTCGATGGCGACGCCGACGTTCTCCATGCCCACGAGCACGCCGATCAGCGGCATCTCGATCTCGTTGAACAGTGCCCCCAGGCCCTCATCGGCCATGAGGGCCTCCTGAAGCGGGCGCAGGCCGCGAACGGCCGCCGCCGCCGAGGCCGCGGCGCAGGCATCCTCGTCGTCACCTTCGGCCAGCACGGCGACGCCGGACTCCTCTGCCAGTTCCTGCAGCACGTATTGGCGGCGGCGGGGCTCCAGCAGGTACGCAGCGATCATCGTGTCGTGCTGTGGCAGGGGCCCGTTCAGGCGGCCCCGCCGGAGCACGGCCTTGGCGTCGTGCGCCGACCACGGCGCGGCTCCCACGATGGGTGCGATGGATGGGTCGGCTCCCGGCGACAGCGCCACCGCGCGGGCGGGGCCGTCGTCGGTGACCACGGCGAGGGCGTCGCCGCTCAGCCCCAGCGACGCCGCCCCGCCACCCGCGAGCGACATGGCGAGTGACTCGGGTGCATCCGACTCCACTGCGATCGACCGCCCCCCGGCGGCGGCGGGCTCACCCGGGGCCTCCGGGTTGTCTCCCGCCATCTCCGAGACCCGACGTGCGAGCGTGCGGAACTCGAACTCCCTGAATGTGGAGGCAAGCGCCTCGAGGCGATCGGGGTCGCGGGTGATCAGTGGCACTGCGAGGGGGTCGAGGTCGACCGGTGCGTCCACCGCGATCACCGAGAGGTCACGGCACATCAGGGCCAGGTCGGCGAACTCGGTGAGGTTCTGGCGCCGCTTGGGGGTCTGCTCGTCGGCGTGCGCGAGGATCGCCTCCAGCGATCCGTACTTCTCCATCAGCTGTGCGGCGGTCTTCTCCCCGATTCCCGGCACGCCCGGGAGGTTGTCGCTCGAGTCGCCGATCATCCCCCGCAGGTCCGGCATCTTCCCGGGTGGGACCCCGTAGCGCTCCTCCACCAGCGCGGGGTCGTAACGGGTGGTGTCCGTCACCCCGCGCCCGGTGGCGAGCACGCTGATGTTGGCGTCCACCAACTGCAGGGCGTCGCGGTCGCCGGTGAGGATCGTGACCCTCTGCCCGGCGCCCGATGCACGCTTGGCCAGCGTGCCGATGACGTCATCGGCCTCGAAGCCCTTGAGTTCGACGTTCACCGCTCCGAAGGCCTCCATGAGGGGTCGGAAGTGCGGCGACTGCGCCTTGAACCCCTCGGGCGTCGCCCGTCGACCGGCCTTGTACTCGGGGTAGACCTCGTCGCGGAAGGTCTTCCCCGGCGGGTCCCAGGCCACGATGACCCGCGAGGGCTTCTCCTCCTCGATGACCTTGATGGTCATGGCGGCGAGGCCGTAGAGGGCGTTGGTGGGCATGCCATCCGCGCGGGTAATGCTCTCGGGCAGGGCGAAGAAGGCCCGGAACGCCAGGCTGTACCCGTCGATGAGGAGGATCTCGCCCGCGGGGTTGATGGCCTCCGTGCTCACGTTGGCGAGTCTATCCGGCAGGTGTGGCGTACCCCGGGGTGAATCTGCGTATGGCGGGTATCCTCTCGCCGTTCGTCTACGCGGAGGACCTCGTGGCAGTCACGCCCAGCGCACAGTTCAGCGTCATCATCCGGCTCGAGCTGGAGTCCGGCCGACCCGGGCTTGCCGCCGAGGTCGCGAAGGTAATCAGCGACCAGGGCGCCTCGATCTCGTCGATGGAGGTGCTCGAGGCCGACCACCGCCGCGTGGTGCGCGACATCGTGGTCGACGCCACGAGCGTCGAGAACGAGGATGAGGTCATCGCGGCGGTCACCGCGGTGGATGGCGTGACGGTGGTGTCAGCCGAGGACCGCACATTCCGCCTGCACAAGGGCGGCAAGATCGAGATGGTCCCCCGGGCGCCACTGGCGACCCGCGAGGACCTGAGCGTGGCCTACATGCCCGGGGTCGCCGCCGTGTCGCGGCGCATCGCAGAGGAGCCCGAGGCCGCCTTCGACTACACGCTCAAGCGGAACATGGTGGCCGTCATCACCAACGGCACGGCCGTGCTCGGCCTGGGCGACATCGGCGCGGCAGCAGGCATGCCCGTGATGGAGGGCAAGGCCCTGCTCTTCAAGGAGTTCGCCGACGTCGACTCGTACGCCGTGTGCGTGGACACCCACGACGCGAAGGAGCTCATCGCCGTGTGCGAGGCCATCGCGCCGGCCTTCGGGGGCATCAACCTCGAGGACATCGCCGCGCCGGTGTGCTTCGAGGTCGAGGACACCCTGAAGGAGCGCCTGGACATCCCGGTCTTCCACGACGACCAGCACGGCACGGCCGTGGTTCTGCTGGCGGCCCTGATCAACGCCTGCAAGATCACCGGCCAGAAGATGGAGGACCTGAAGGTCGTGGTTAACGGCATCGGGGCGTCCGGCGTCGCCTGCTCCAAGATTCTCATGAACGCCGGCGTCACCAACATCATCGGCTGCGACACCCGCGGGGCCATCTACAAGGGCCGCACCGAGAACATGAACTTCATGAAGGACTGGTACGCCGAGAACACCAACCCCGAGGGCATCCAGGGCGACCTGACCGAGGCCATCAAGGGGGCGAACATGTTCGTGGGCCTCTCCGGCCCGGGCACGTTCTCGGTGGACCAGCTCAAGAGCATGGCCAAGGACCCCATCGTGTTCGCCATGGCCAACCCGACGCCCGAGATCATGCCGGAGATCGCAGCGCCGTACGTGCGCGTGATGGCCACCGGACGGTCCGACTATCCCAACCAGATCAACAACGTTCTCGCATTCCCCGGCCTGTTCCGGGGAGCGCTCGACGTGCGCGCCACGCAGATCAGCGAGGCCATGAAGGTGGCCGCCGCCCAGGCGATCGCAGACGTCATCAGCGACGACGAGTTGCATGAGGACTACATCATCCCCTCGTGCTTCAACCCGGAGGTCGCACCCGCGGTTGCGGCGGCGACACGACGGGTGGCGGTCGAGGAGGGCCTGGCCCGCATCACGCCCGAGGACTGATCCGGGGCCACGGGGACGTGGCGGAACGGCAGACGCGGCGGACTCAAACTCCGCTCCGGGAAACCGGGTGTGGGTTCGACTCCCACCGTCCCCATGCAGGTCAGTTGCGCGGGACGTAGCCTGCTCGCCATGAAGGCCATCACGTTCGCACAGGCAGGCGGCCCCGAGGTTCTGCGTCTCGAGGACGTTCCGGACCCGCAGCCCGGGGCCGGGGAAATACTGGTGCGGGTTCGGGGCACCGCGGTGAACCGGGCCGACCTGATGCAGCGCAAGGGGCTGTATCCCCCGCCCCCGGGCGCCAGCGACATCCTCGGGCTCGAAGCCGTTGGCGAGGTCGAGGTCGTGCCCGAGGGCACGGATACGGCCCTCCAGGTCGGCGACCGCGTCATGTGCCTTGTCGGGGGCGGCGGCTACGCCGAGGTCCTGCGGGTGCCCGCCTCCAATGCGATCCCGGTGCCTCCCGGCATGTCGTGGGAGCACGCGGCGGCCGTGCCGGAGGTCTTCATCACGGCGTACCAGGGGCTCATCCGGCTGGGGCGTCTGGGC
>CAMCDF010000025.1 GCA_945873475.1 Bifidobacterium breve
ACATCCACGGGCCTCGACGCCACCCGCGCCATCGCCCGCGCCACGTCACCCGTGGCGTCGGACGACCGGTCGTCCACCACCACGATGCGCATGGGCCCGGGGTAGTCCTGCTGGTCGAGCGCACCCACGGTGGGGCCGATCATCTCGGCCTCGTTGCGCGCCGGAATAACCACCCCCACCGACGGCCACTGCCCGGGATCGGCCGCCGGCGGATCCTCGGCGTCGATGGGCCGGAGATCCCACGGCCGGGCCGGGTGCAGCAGGACCCCGCCCAGCACGCGAGCGCGAGGGCCCCCATGACGACGGCCCAGGTCAGTGCCGGAAGTGCCTGTGCCCCGTGGTCACCATGGCCGCGTCCAGGGCCTCGACCGCCTCGATCACCTCGTCGTCCCTGATCGACCCGCCGGGGTGGGCGATGGCGCTGGCCCCGCCCTCGATGGCCATCACCGGCGCATCGGGGAACGGGAAGAAGGCGTCGCTGGCCATGGCGCTGCCCTGGATGGGCAGGTCGTTCTCGTTCGCCTTCGAGGTGGCGATGCGCACGGAGTCGACGCGGCTCATCTGGCCCGCGCCTATGCCGACGGTGGCGCCGTCCTTGGCGAACACGATGGCGTTGCTCTTCACGTGCTTCGCCACCTTCCACGCGAACACCAGGTCGGTCCACTCCTGGTCGGTGGGCTGGCGCCTGGTCACCACGCTCATGGTGTCGCGGCCCTCCGCGACGTCGTCGGCGTCCTGAACCAGGATTCCGCCGAGCACGCGGCGGTACACAGGCTCGCCCGGGTTGCCCGGCCGCACCTGCTCGCCGGTCTCCAGCAGGCGCACGTTGGGCTTGCGCGTGAGCACCTCGAAGGCGTCGTCGTCGTAGGCCGGGGCCCACAGGACCTCCACGAACATCTCGGCCAGGTGCTCGGCCAGCGCCAGGTCGACCGTGCGGTTCACGGCGTACACGCCGCCGAACGCCGACACCGGGTCGCACGCCTTGGCGCGCAGGTAGGCGCTGGCAAGATCGTCACCCAGCGACACCCCGCAGGGGTTGTTGTGCTTGATGATGACCACGGCCGGGTCGGTGAACTCGGCCACCAGCCCGCGGGCGGCGTCGACGTCGAGCAGGTTGTTGTACGACAGCGGCTTGCCGTGGCGCACGGCCACGCCGCCCAGCAGGTGCTGGGGCGCGCCGATCTGCGAGTAGTACGCGCCCCGCTGGTGCGGGTTCTCGCCGTAGCTGCACTCCAGTTCCTTGCGGAAGCCCACCGTGAAGCGGTCGGGGAAGTCCACGTCTGCGTCGCCCTGCGACGCCATCCACGCCGCGATGGCGGTGTCGTACGCCGCGGTCTTGCGGAAAGCCGCCGCCGCCAGCGCGCGCCGGGTGGCGTCGCTCACCCAGCCGCCGCCCTTCACCTCTGCCAGCACGGCCTCGTACTGCGACGGGTCGGTCACGATCGCCACGCGGTCGTGGTTCTTGGCGGATGCCCGCACCATGGCCGGGCCCCCGATGTCGATCTCCTCCACCACGTCGGCGCGGCCCAGGCCGTCCTTGGCCGCGGCCTCCTCGAAGGGGTAGAGGTTCACCACCACCATGTCGATGGCCTCGATGCCGTTGGCGGCCATGTCGGCAACGTCGCCATCGTGGTCCTTGCGGGCCAGGATGCCCCCGTGCACCTTGGGGTGCAGCGTCTTCACGCGGCCGCCCATGATCTCGGGGTGGCCGGTGACCTCGCTGACGTCGGTGACCTCCAGCCCCGCGTCGCGCAGCGCCTTGGCGGTGCCACCGGTGGAGATCAGCTGCACCCCCTCGGCGGAGAGCCCGCGCGCCAGGTCGACCAGACCCGTCTTGTCGGACACGGACAGCAGCGCGCGGCGTGTGGCCACCTCAGGAACCTCCATCGTTGACGATCATGCGGCGAAGACGCGTGGGGTCGCGGTGCACGCGGCCCTGCGCGAAAAGGGTGACGGCCCTCGTGAGAATGCGGTGCTCCACGCCGTGCATGCGCTCGGCCAGGGTCTCGAGGGTGTCGTCGGGGAGTATGGGCACCGGCTCCTGCAGGATCGGCGGCCCGCCATCCACGGTCTCCTCGGCCAGGTGCACGGTGACGCCGGTCACCTTGGCGCCCCAGTCGAGGGAGTCGGCGATGGAGTTCATGCCGGGGAACGCCGGCAGCAGCGACGGGTGCAGGTTGATGACCTTGTCGGGGAAGGCGTCGAGCAGCACGGGGGTGACGATGCTCATCCACCCGGCCATCACCACCAGGTCGGGCGCCACCAGTCGCAGCAGGCGCACCACCTCGCCGTCGCGGCGCTGGCGGTCGCCACCGCGCGACTCCAGCGTGACCACCTCGGCGCGTATGTCCGCCGCACGGGCGCGTTCCAGCGCCGGGGCGTCGTCCTTCGAGCAGATCACCATCACGATCTGGGCGTCCACCCTGGCGTTGCGGTGCACGTTGTCGATCAGCGCCTGCAGGTTCGATCCGTTGCCCGACACCATCACCGCGATGCGGTACATCACGCCTCCCAGGCGAGTCCCGGTGCGCCGGCCTCGACCCGGCCCACCAGATGGCTTCCAGAGATCATCCCGAGCGCGCGCTCGGCAGCTGCCGCGGGCATCACCAGGCACATCCCGAGGCCCATGTTGAAGGTCTCCCACGCGGAGCCCTCATCCACCGTGCCGCATGCCAGCACATGCGCGATTGCCGGGGCCTGCGGCCATGATCCGCGTTTCAGCACAGGCCGCAGCCCCTCGGGGAACACCCGCGGCAGGTTCTCGGGCAGCCCGCCGCCCGTGATGTGCGCCGCCGCGTGCATCTCCACGCCCGACGCCTGCAGCGCCTTGATGTCTGCGGGGTAGAGGCGGGTGGGCGCAAGCAGCGAGGGGTCGGGCGCCACCGCGCCGCTGTCCACCAGCGCCCGCACCAGCGAGTAGCCGTTGCTGTGAATGCCGCTGCTCTCGATGCCCACGATGACATCACCGGCCACCACGCGGTCGGGGCCCAGCATCTCGGCCCGCTCCACCGCGCCCACGGCGAAACCCGCCATGTCGAAGTGGCCGTCCGCGTACAGCCCGGGCATCTCGGCGGTCTCTCCCCCCAGCAGCACGCAGCCGCTGTCGAGGCAGGCCTCGCGCACCGACCCCACGATCATCGTGGCCTCATCGGGGTCAAGCTTTCCCACGGCCAGGTAGTCGAGGAAGAACAGCGGCCGGGCGCCGGTGCACACCAGGTCGTTCACGCTCATGGCCACCAGGTCCTGGCCCAGCCCCGATACATCGCCCATCTGCCGGGCCAGCAGCACCTTCGTGCCCACGCCGTCGGTGCAGGCCACCAGCACGCCGTCGCGCATGGGGGGCATTGGCAGCGTGCCGGCGAACCCGGTGGTGCCGCCGTGCACCAGGTCGCGGATTCCCTCGGTCAGCACCCTCGCCGCATCGAGGTTGACGCCCGCGTCGTCGTAGGAGATGCCCCGGTCGCTCACGTGGGCAGGCTACCTACTGGTGAGGGCGCCAATGCGGTTCACCACCTCCCGGGCATCGGCCACGATGCGCGCGCAGTCGTCGGCCGACCACGCGGCCCAGGGGTCGTAGTCGGCCCGTGTTCGCTCGTCGCGTATCCGGCCACCGAGTTCCCCGATCGTTCGCCACGCGCGCACATCGCGCGGTGGTGCTCCGTCGCCCCGCTCATAGCGCTTCCAGACCTGACGGTGAAACCGTGAATCGGCATCCTGCACGCCCAGCTCGCGAAGCCTGCTGCGTGCGCCGTGGAAGGCTGCGTAGTAGGCGCGGTTGATGACCAGCCGCCGCATGAACTGACTGCGGCACGCCACTCGTGCCTCCGCGTATTCGAGGAGCGACATCCAGTCGAACTGATGAACGTCGGTTCCTCCGGTCACCGGGTGACCACGAGCACGTCGCCATCGAGCTCGTCCAGGAGGTCGTCCCACCGTGCGTCCCGGAAGTCGCAGAGGCGGTCCCGCACCTGTTCACGCGCGAGACCCGGGATGCTCACATAGAGCAACACCTGCTCATCGTCCGGTTGCTCGCCCGGGTTCACCCGTTCCTCGATGTCGGCGTCGGGCTGGAACTCGAGGAACGCCTCCCGCACTGCGTCCCGTGCTGCCGTCAGCCGCTCGGGTACCGGCCACGGAGGCGGTGGTGCACCGGGGCGGGGTGGCGCTGCGGCCTCGATGGCGGCCATGCGCGCGTCGAAGGCCAGGTCGGCGGCCAGGTCATCGGCCAGGTCGTGGTCGGGCACCTCGGTTGCGTCACCCGTGATGCCGATGGTCGCGAGCGCCGCCTCGGCGTCCCCCCGCCGCAGGGCATCGGTGAGCGCCGAGCCACCGGGCGCGCAAAGCCGCGATAGCAGCGCGTCGCGCACGGCCGCGGCGTCGCCGCCCATTGCCACCAGCGCGGCATCGATGACCGCGTGCAGCGTGAGCACGGCGACCTCGTTGGTTCGACGGGGGCGACGTCCACCTCGCAGCCGCGAGACCGTCTCTGGCGTGGTTGCGATGACCTTGGCCAGGTCGCCGGGCGAGAGCACCCTCTCCATGGCCTTCAGGTGTGCCTGCAGGGCGGTCATGCCGCTGAGGTTAGCGTTTCAGACCGGTGAAACGTCAACTAATACGTCAACGTTTGAATCAACTCATACGTCAGCGCGCTGCGGCCTCGAACCTCTCCTTGCCCGATGCGTCGGGCACGGGGATGGGGTACTCGCCCGTGAAGCAGGCGCGGCAGTAGCCCTCGGCCGGGCGGCCCATGGCGTGCTGCAGGCCGTCGAGCGTGAGGTAGTGCAGCGAGTCGGCGCCCACGGCCGCGGCGATCTCGGCCTCGGTCTGGCCCACGGCGATCAGGTCGTCGCGGTCGGCCATGTCGATTCCGTAGAAGCAGGGCCAGGTGATGGGCGGGCTGGATATGCGCAGGTGCACCTCGAGTGCGCCGGCGTCCTTCAGCATCTGCACCGTGCGGCGGGTGGTGGTGCCGCGCACGATGGAGTCGTCCACGACGACCAGCCGCTGGCCCTCGATCACGCTGACCAGCGGGTTGAACTTCAGCTTCACGCCGTTGGCGCGAAGTTCCTGGTCGGGCTGGATGAACGACCGCCCCACGTAGCGGTTGCGCACCACGGCCTCCGAGAACGGAATGCCGCTCTGCTTGGCGAACCCGATGGCCGCGGGGGTTCCGCTGTCGGGCAGGCCCACCACCAGGTCGGCCTCGGGGGTGTCCTCCAGGGCCAGGGCGATTCCCATGTCGTGGCGGCTCTGCCACACGGCCTGGTCGTCGATGATGCTGTCGGGCCGCGCGAAGTAGATGGCCTCGAAGATGCACAGCGACCGCGTGGTGGGCGCCATGGCCTGGCGGCTCTCGGTGCCCTGCGCGGTCAGCAGCACGGCCTCGCCCGGGCGCACCTCGCGCTCGAACTCCGCGCCCACCTGGTCGAGCGCGCACGTCTCGCTGGCAACCACCCAGCCGCCGTCCAGCCGGCCCAGCACCAGCGGGCGCACCCCGTTGGGGTCGCGGAACGCCACCAGCTCATCCTCGGTGAGGGTGACGATCGAGTACGCGCCCTGCAGCAGCGGCATCACGTTGCACACGGCGTCCAGCAGCGTGCCGGGCTCGTGCGCCAGCAGCGCGGTGATGAGCTCGCTGTCGGTGGTGGCGCGCAGCTCGTGGCCCATGTCCTCCACGCGGCGGCGCAGGGCGTCGCTGTTGGTGAGGTTGCCGTTGTGGCCAAGGGCCACCAGGCCCTCACCGCGCGGCAGCGCCACGGGCTGGGCGTTGTCCCACTTGTTCTTCCCGGTGGTCGAGTACCGCACGTGGCCGATGGCGCTGTGCCCCACCAGGCTGCGCAGCGACGGCTCGTCGAACACCGACGACACCAGCCCCAGCTCGCGCTGCACCATCACGTGGGTGCCGTCGCTCACCGCGATGCCGGCGCTCTCCTGGCCCCGGTGCTGCAGGGCGTGCAGGCCGAAGAAGGTGATGCGTGCCACGTCGCGGCTCGGCGCCACAACGCCGAACACTCCGCACTCCTCGTTGGGGTGGTCCCCATCAAGGGGATCCGCGAGCCGGGTCACTGGGCCTCCAACGCCTCTGGGATGGAACCTTCCCACACGGCGGCCGCTTCCTGAAGCGACACCCGGGCCACGGAACCCCCGGCGTCCACCACCACGTCGTCGCCACCCACCGCGCCCACCTGCACGACGGTGATGCCCTCACCCGCCAGCGCGGCGATATCGGCCACGTGCGAGGGGTCGCACGACGCCACCACCCGGCCGCCGCCCTCGCCGAACAGGGCCTCGTCTGCGCGCCGCCCCGCGGGCACCGCGATTCCCGCGCCGATGCCCCCGGCGATGCAGCTCTCGGCCAGCGCCACGGCCAGGCCGCCCTCGCTCACGTCGTGCGCGCTCTTCAGCAGGCGCCTGCGCGCGCACTCGGCCAGCAGCCGGAACAGCGCGGCGTCGGCCGAGGGGTCGGGCGCGGGTGGCGCGCCCTCGCAGCGGCCCAGGTAGCGGCTGGCGTCCACCCGGGGCTCGCCGTATCCGATGAGCAGGATGGCGTCGTCGTGACGATCAAACGCCGATCCGATGCTGGTGG
This sequence comes from Bifidobacterium breve, assembly GCA_945873475.1. GTDB lineage: Bacteria > Actinomycetota > Thermoleophilia > Miltoncostaeales > Miltoncostaeaceae > SYFI01. The sequence goes on from CAMCDF010000025.1 coordinate 6,587, forward strand.
ATGCGTCATCCAGCAGCCCCACGATTCCCACCACCGGGGTGGGGTAGATGGGCCCGCGCGGGCTCTCGTTGTACAGCGACACGTTGCCACTCACGATGGGCGAGTCGATGGCCGTCAGGGCGTCTGCCATGCCGCGGATGCTCTCGGCCAGGCGCCACCCCGTGCTGCCCTTCTCGGGGTTGGCGTAGTTGAGGCAGTCGGTGGCCGCTATCGGCACCGCGCCGGTGCAGGCCACGTTGCGCGCGGCTTCCAGCACCGACGCCATGCCGCCGGCGTAGGGGTCGATCTCGGTGTGCCACTCGGCGCAGTCCAGCGACACCGCGACGGCCCGGTCGGTGCCGGGAATCCTCACCACGCCCGCGTCGCCACCCGGGCGCCGCATGGTGTGGGCCCCCACAAGCTGGTCGTACTGCTCGAACACCCATCGCTTGCTGGCCACGTTGGGGTCACCCATCAGGGACAGCCAGGCCGCTGAGAGGTCGTCGGGCTCGGGCACCGACGCCAGGTCGATCGCCACGGCAGCCGGCGCCGCATCGCGGGGCACGTCGTAGAAGGGCACGTCGTCGGTCAGGTACAGCGAGGGAATGCGCACGACCTCCTCGCCACGCCACAGGGCCTCGAGCTCGCCCGTGTCGGTGACCTCGCCGATGTCGGTGGCGTCCAGCTCGTGCCGGCGCGCCATCTCCACCACGGCGTCCATCTTCGCGGGCTCCACGATGGCCAGCATGCGCTCCTGGCTCTCGCTCACCAGCACCTCGCCGGGCGCCAGGCCCTGCTCGCGCAGCGGCACGCGGTCCAGGTCGATGGCCAGGCCCACGCCCCCGCGGCTGGCCATCTCGCTGGCCGCGCTGGTGAGACCCGCGGCGCCCAGGTCCTGCAGCGCCACCAGCAGGCCGGCGTCGCCCATGGCCTGGCATAGATCCATCAGCTTGCGCTCGGTGAAGGGGTCGCCCACCTGCACGCTGGGGCGCTTGTCGGCGTCGTCATCTCCCAGCTCGGCCGACGCCAGCACGCTGGCGCCCCCGATGCCGTCGCGTCCCGTGCGGTTGCCGATGAGCACCAGGCGGTTGCCCAGGCCCTTCGCCGCGCACGAGAGGATGCGATCGTGCGGCACCACGCCCACGCACATGGCGTTCACCAGGCACGAGTCCTCGTAGCGCTCGTCGAACTGCACCTCGCCGCCCACGTTGGGGATTCCGATGCAGTTGCCGTAGTGGCCGATGCCCTCCACCGCGCGCCGGAACAGGAACCTCGACCGGGCGGAGTCGAGCGTGCCGAAGCGCAGGGAGTCGAGCAGCGCGATGGGCTTGGCGCCCACGGCGATGATGTCGCGCACGATTCCGCCCACGCCGGTGGCCGCGCCCTGGAAGGGCTCCACGGCGCTCGGGTGGTTGTGGCTCTCCACCTTGAACACGATGGCCAGGCCATCGCCAACATCCACCGCGCCGGCGTTCTCGCCCGGGCCCATGACCACGCGGGGGCCGGTGGTGGGGAAGCCCTTCAGCAACGGCTTGGAATGCTTGTACGAGCAGTGCTCGCTCCACATGAGGCTGAACATCACCAGCTCGGGGTCGGTGGGCTCGCGGCCCATCAGATCGACCACGCGGTCGTACTCGCTGGCCAGCAGGCCGAGCTCTTCGAAGAGCGGCTTGCCGCTGTCACCCATGGTGGGGCTCATGACAGCAGCGCCGCGAAGAGCACGCGGCCGTCCACGGACCCCAGCAGGGGATCCTGGGCTTCCTCGGGGTGGGGCATGAGGCCCATCACGTTGCCCGAAAGGTTCGAGATGCCGGCGATGCGGTCGATGCTGCCGTTGGGGTTCTCGCCCTTGTAGCGCAGCACCACGCGGGTCTCGCCGGGGTCGCCGAACCACGCGCCGTCGTGGTGCTTGAAGGGAATCGAGAGGGTCTCGCCCTCCAGCCGCCCGCCGGTCCACGCCGTGCCGGAGTCGGCCACCTCGAGGTCGGCCTGACGGCAGATGAACGACAGCGACGCGTTGGGGCGCAGCACGCCCGGCAGCAGGCCGCTCTCGCAGAGGATCTGAAAGCCGTTGCAGATGCCCAGCACCTTGCCGCCCGCCGACGCGTGGCTCTTCACCGCCGCCATGATGGGCGTGCGGCTGGCCAGGGCGCCGGGGCGCAGGTGGTCGCCGTACGAGAACCCGCCGGGAATCACCACGGCCTGCGTGCCCTCGGGCAGCGCGGTGTCCTCGTGGTGGGCATACACGGCCTGGCCGCCCACGCCCTCGACCGCCCGCGCGGCGCTCTCGTGGTCGAGCGTGCCCGGGAACCTCAGCACCGCCACCCGCGTGGCGCTCACCCGGGCACCTCCACCGAGAAGTCCTCGATCAGGTTGTTGGCCAGCAGGTCCTCACACATCTTCGTGGCCTGGCCCGCGGGGTCGTGCCCGTTTATCTCCAGCTCGATGCGCTTGCCCACGCGCACGTCGGATACCTCGGCGAAGCCCATGTGCGCGAGTGCCCCCTGCACCGCCTGGCCCTGGGGGTCGAGCACCCCTTTCTTCGGCATGACGGTGACGACGACCAGGGTCATTCAGCGGCCTCCTTGAGCCATGAGTCGAACGAGCGACCTGTGATGCGCTCGTATGCCTCCACGTACCGCTCGCGCGTGCCGGCCACCACATCGGCGGGCAGATCGGGCGCGGGCGGCGAGTGGTCCCATCCGCTCTGGTCGAGCCAGTCGCGGAGGTACTGCTTGTCGAACGATGGGGGAGACGTGCCGGGCGTGTAGGTGTCGGCCGGCCAGAACCGCGAGGAGTCGGGAGTAACGACCTCGTCCCCCAACACCAGCGCGTGCGCCGCGCGCGCTGGAGCGCCTGGCGGGGACGCGACCGAAGGATCCACAGAGTGCGTGTCTGGCACCGGAACGGTGCCTGACACGGCGGTTGACGTTCGTGCCACCCCGACCTCGAACTTGGTGTCCGCCAGGATGATCCCGGCCTTCGCACAGTCGGCGGCGGCGCGTTCGTACACGGCGATCGACACCCGCTCCATCTCGGCAGCCAGATCGGCGCCCACCGTGGCCACCACGTCGTCCATGGTGATGTTCTCGTCGTGCTCGCCCACCTCGGCCTTGGCGGCCGGCGTGAAGATGGGCTCGGGCAGGCGGTCGGCCTGCTGCAGGCCGGGGGGCAATGCCACGCCGCTGGTCATGCCGGTGCTCTGGTAGTCACGCCAGCCGCTTCCGATCAGGTAGCCGCGCACCACGCACTCCACCGGCAGCATGTCCAGCGCCTTCACCAGCATCACGCGGCCGGCGAGCTCCTTCTTCCGCCAGCCGTCGGGCATCTCGCTCAGGCGCCAGCCCAGCAGGTGACCCGGCACCAGGTCGGCCATGCGCGCGAACCAGTGCACGCTGAGCCCGGTGAGCACCTGGCCCTTGCCGGGTATTTCGGTGGGCATCACCACGTCGTACGCCGATATGCGATCGCTTGTGACCATCACCAGCCGGCCGTCGCCGACGTCGTGGACCTCCCGGACCTTCCCCCGGAGGATCAGGCTCACAGCGCCTCGACCCTCTCGAACACCTCGTCGAGGTGCCGGAGGTGGTGCGATGGGTCGAACATGGCATCCAGGCGCGCCGGGTCGATCTTCCCCTTCACGTCGGCGTCGTCGGCCAGCAGATCCTTCAGCGGCCGGCCGGTGTCCCAGGCGGTCATGGCGTTGCGCTGCACGGCGGCGTATGCCTCTTCCCGCGTGAGGCCCTCCTCCACCAGGCCCAGCAGCACGCGCTGGCTGAACACCAGGCCGTAGCTGCTGTCGAGCACCTGCTGCATGCGGTCGGGGCGGATGACCAGGCCGTCCACCAGCTTGGTGGTGGTGGCCAGCAGGTAGTCGAGCAGCGTGTAGCTGTCGGGAAGGATCACCCGCTCCACCGACGAGTGCGAGATGTCGCGCTCGTGCCACAGGGCGACGTCCTCCATGGCCGGCAGTGAGTTGGCGCGGATCACCCGGGCCAGGCCCGTGATGCGCTCGGCCGTGATGGGGTTGCGCTTGTGCGGCATGGCCGACGAGCCCTTCTGCCCCTTGCCGAAGGCCTCCTCGGCCTCGCGCACCTCGGTGCGCTGCAGGTGGCGCACCTCCACGGCCAGGCGCTCGAGCCCGCTGGCGGCGATGGCCATGGCAGTCACAACCTCGGCGTGCCGGTCGCGGGGAATCACCTGGGTGGCCACGGGCTCGCACTGCAGCCCCAGCTCCAGCATCACCTCGGCCTCCACGCCGGGCTCGAGCATGGCGTAGGTGCCCACCGCGCCGCTCAGCTTGCCGAAGGCGATCTGCTCGTGCGCCGCGCGAAGGCGCTGCTCGTTGCGCCGGCTCTCCAGTGCGAAGCCGGCCAGGCGCAGCCCGAAGGTGGTGGGCTCGGCGTGCACGCCGTGGGTGCGCCCCACGCACAGGGTGTCGCGGTGCTCCAGCGCCCGGGCCTTCAGCGCCTGGGTCAGCGCCGCCTGGCCCTCCACGATGATGCGGCCGCTCTGCACCATGGCCAGCGCCAGCCCGGTGTCCAGAACGTCGCTGCTGGTCATGCCGTAGTGAATCCACCGCGACGCCGGGCCGATGTTCTCGTTCACGTTGGTGAGGAAGGCCACCACGTCGTGGTTGGTGGTCTTCTCGATCTCCAGCGTGCGCTCCACGCTGAAGGCGGCCTTGGCCTCGATCTCGGCAAGGTCGTCTGCGGGAATCACCCCGCGCCGCGCCCATGCGCGGCACACCGCGAGCTCCACATCGAGCCAGCGCTGCAACTTGGCGTCGTCGGTCCAGATTGCGGCCATCTCGGGCCGCGAGTACCTCGGGATCATGCGTCCAATCGGGTAGCGGAGACGGGGGCCACCCTACCAATGGGGTTCCCCGTCACAGGGGGCCTCACGCGAAGGTGGCGGGGAGTGCCAGCCACTCCGTGCTCACCACCGACGACGTCCGGTCGGCGATCACGTCGAAGTCCTTATCGCAGTGCAGCACGGTGAGGCCGTGGCGCTCCGCGATGGCAGCGATGAGAAGGTCGACCGGCGGCATGCGATGGTGCCCGCACTGCGCCAAGTCGGCCTGCAGTTGCAGCGCGCGCTGCTCGGTGGGGTCGTCGATGGTGGCGAAGGGCAGGCTGCGCAGGGTGAGCATGAGCCCGTCGTGGTCGTCGCCATCCCGGGCCGAGTAGCCGGCCTCGAGGAGGAACGGCAGGCAGGCGTGCACCCGACGCTCGGTGATGGCGCTGGCCACCTCCTCGCGTCGGGCCGCGTGCAGGGCGCGATGCCACAGCCGTGCCCACGCCGAGTTGTCCAGCAGGTATCGCTTGCTCACGAGCGCCGGGTGATCACGCGGGGCGGGCCCAGCCGGCGCGGCGCACCTCGTCCGCGGCGGCTGGATCGCCGAGCGCCGGTCCGCCCGCCCGGATGCGGTCCGCAAGGTCGGCCAGCAGGACGTCGTTCGCGTGCCGCTGCGCGCGCTTCTCGGCGGCCAGGGTGCGGGCGCCGATCACCACGAGCTCCGCGATCGTCACCTCCGCGCCGCCGGGCTCGGCACGCAGCTCCCCGAGGGCCTCGGCAACGGCGCCGGTCTCGGTCACTGCATGAAGGCTTGTGCCGATGTTGTTCCACTCCGCGCGCTTGGTGTGACTACAAAGTATTACGATGGCTCCATGAGCACTGAGTCGTCGTCCAGCCCCCGTTCATTCCGCCTGTCGCCGGGCACGGCAGAGATGCTCGACCGTCGCGCCGCCGCGCTCGGCCAGAGCCGCAATGCGCTTGCCGAGCGCCTGCTGGCCGAGGGGCTCCGGCGCGAGGAGCACCCGATGGTGTGGTTCCGGTCGAACGCCGATGGGGTCCGCACTGCTGCGGTAGTCGGAAGGCGCATGTACATCTGGCAGGTCATCGACGCACTGCGGCAACTGGATGGCGACGTCGCGAAGGTTGCGGACGACTTCCAGTTGACCGAGCCGCAGGTGCGGGCCGCCGTGGACTACTACGCGGAGTTCGGCGACGAGATCGACGCCGACGCCGAGCGATCACTCGAGTTCGCGCGCCGCGAGCGCGAGCGTCGCGAGAAGGCAGCGTCCCTCACCTCGTGAGGCTGCTGCTCGACGAGCACTTCTCATACCTGATCGCCCAGGCCCTTCGCGCGGACGGATACGACGTGCAGGCTGCGAGCGAGATCGGGTTGACCGGCATGCCGGATGAGCGCCTCTTCGAGATCGCCGCGCACATGGGCCGCGTGCTCGTCACCAACAACATCCGCGACTTCGTGCTTATCGAGCGCGAGTGGGCCGCGGCCGGCGATGTGCATCACGGAATCATCTACACGGACGACTCCAGCGTGTCGCGCGCGGTGAACACCATGGGCCCGATGCTCGCGCGGCTGCGACGGGCACTCGATGACCACCCCGACGACGACGCCCTGCGCGGCCGGGGCATCTTCCTCTCGGGCTAGCCGCCCATCCCCGCGGCGATGTCGCGCCGCATCTGCATGCCGTCGAACCGGATGAGCTCAGCAGCGGCGTAGGCGCGACCACGCGCCTGCTCCACGTCGTCGCCCAGTGCCTGAACGGCCAGCACGCGGCCGCCGTTGGTCACCAGGTCACCTGCTGCATTCAGCGCCGTTCCCGCCTGGAACACCTCGGCCCCCGTGGCCTGCGCGTCGGCGATGCCGGTGATCACATCGCCCGTGCGAGGGTCGCCCGGGTAGTTGGCGGCCGCCAGCACCACGGCCACCGACGCCCCCGGCGCCACGCTCACGGGCCGGTCGGCAAGCCCTCCCGCGGCGGCGGCCAGCAGCACCTCGCCCAGGTCGCCGTCCACGCGGGGCAGCAGCGCCTGGGTCTCGGGGTCGCCGAACCGCACGTTGAACTCGAGCACCTTGGGCCCGGCGGGGGTCATCATGATCCCGGCGTACAGCACCCCGCTGAAGGGCGTGCCGCGCCGGGCCATCTCGGCGATCACCGGGCGGTGAACCTCGTCCACCAGCTGGTCGGCCAGGTGGTCGGGAATGTCCGGTACGGGACTGACAGACCCCATACCGCCGGTGTTGGGCCCGGTGTTGCCCTCGCCGATGGGCTTGTAGTCGCGGGCGGCCGGGAACCGCGCAACGGCGGTGCCGTCGCTGATGGCCAGCAGCGACACCTCGGGGCCCGTGAGCCCCTCCTCCACCACCACGGTGCGCCCGGCGTCGCCGAACACGCCCTCGTCGAGCATCGACTCCAGCGCGGCACGGGCCTCGGCATCACTCTGGGCGATGACCACTCCCTTGCCCGCCGCCAGGCCGTCGGCCTTCACGGCCACCGGCAGCCCGAACTCGGCAACCGCGGCCATGCCCTCGTCCACCGAGGTGACGGTCTCGCTGCGCCCGGTGGGAACCCCCGCCGCCAGCATGATCTCCTTGGCGAAGGCCTTGCTGCCCTCCAACTGGGCCGCGGCCTTCGACGGCCCCAGCACCGCAACGCCCGCTGCCCGCAGGTCGTCGGTCAGCCCCGCCACCAGCGGTGCCTCGGGGCCCACCACCACCAGGTCAACGGCCTCGCCGGTGGCCAGCGCCACCAGTGCGGCGTGGTCACTCATCGGGATGTCGCGCACGTCTGCGTCGGCCGCGATGCCCGGGTTGCCCGGCGCCGCGAACACGGTCCAACCGGTCGCAGCGAGCACGCGCACCAGCGCATGCTCGCGTCCCCCGCTCCCCACCACAAGTGCTCGGCGCGCCACGGGGCCACCCTACCAATGGGGTCCACGGCCGGGTGCGTGGTGGGAGGCCTCGCGCACCGGACTCGACCCGGTGTGCCGGGGGAACCCCCAGGGGTTGGGATAACCCACAAATTTATGCCGATTGCAGGAATTTAGCCGTGCGCGTCGTGGAAGATGACGCCCGATGAATCAGTTCTTCCCTCGATCCCGGCGGCTTCTCGCCGTCTTGGCGATGGCCGTGGCCGTGGCAATTGGCCTCCCCGCTGCCGCCGCGGGCCAGACGGCCACCTCGGTGACCATCAGCGCCAGCCCGTCGCCTGCGACGGCAGGGCAGTCCGTCACGCTCACCGCCACGACAACGGCACCTGGCATCGTCTCGTTCAGCTACAACGGCCAAGTCGTCGGTACGGCGCCGACCGCCGGCGCTGCTGCGACGGCATCTGGATTCACCTCGTGGTCCTACACGGGCAACAGTCCAGCGCTCCGCTTGGCCGTCGGTCCGAGCAACAACCTTTACGTCGCCACCTGGAACGGGGACGATTGTGGTGGCGGTCGTTGTGTGACGAAGCAGTTGACTTCTGGCGGCGGCGTGAACTACGCCCCGCAGGAGTCGTGGAACGGTACCGGGCGACTCATCTCGGGACTTGCCGTCTCCTCGAGCGGGTTGATCTACGAGGCCGTCTGGAACGGACCCGCGCAGAACACAATCCGTGTCCGCTCCTCGATCGGCGCAACCAGCACAGAGTTCGTCTCGAGCACCAGTATCTGCGGCACCTGCTCTGCGGGTTCGAACTACATCAGCGGCATGACAATCGATGCCAACAACAACCTCTACGTCACAAACACTCGCTCAGGCAGCATTCTCAAGATCACACCCGCCGGTGCTGTCACCACCTACGCATCCGGCCTAGGTGCCCTGATCACGGGCCCCGTCTTCAACAACACAACCGGCGTTCTCTATTACATCGACAGTGCGGGTGACATCCGCCAGATCCCCGCTGGTGGTGGCACTCCGACGCTGCTCACCGCTGCGAGCTGTCTCATCGACACGAACGCCGCCAGCATCTACTACGGCATGGGCGAGCAGCTCGCACTCGATTCGGCCGGCTTCATCTACGGCGCGCAGTGCGGAGGCGTAACGCCCACAAGTACGCCGAACGCCTCGCCAATCACACAGGTCAACCCGACCAGCGGCGTGATGCGCGAGTACATGAGTTGGTCGACCTGCATGAACGGCTCGTTGCCGAACTGGGCTGCTGGGTGTGGTGGAAACTATGCCCTCGCATTCATCGGGGACAAGATGTACACCGCTGGTGCGAGCATGGGCCAGTCGAACGTCATGGGCATGAACACCAGTGGTTACGTCGCGACGCTCACTTACACCCCCACAATCCCTGGCTCGTTCGCCACGGGCGCCAGTCTGGCCCCGACGGACAGCGCCACCTACGCGGGCTCGACGGGTAACGGCACGCTGGTGGTGGGTCCGGCAGCGCCGTCCGCTCCCGACCTCGCCGCTGCGTCTGACCTCGGCACCAGCAGCACCGACGACATCACGAGCGACAACACACCCCTGATCGAAGTGCCAGGCACCTACGCGACGGGCGACACCATTACCGTCACGGCAACGAAGTCGGGCTCGGCGAACGTCACGTGCTCCTACGTGATCCCCGCCACGGGCTGCAGCCTGGGCACGCTTGCCAACGGCACGTGGTCGATCACGGCGACCGACACGCATCCGACGGGTGGCACCTCGGCCGCGTCGAGTGCGCTGTCCATCACCGTCGACGCGACCGCGCCGTCGGCCCCGTCGGGTGTGGATCTCGCGACCGGCTCTGATTCGGGCTCCTCGAGCACGGACAACGCCACGAGTGACACCACGCCAACCATGAGCGCGAGCGGTGGCTCGACCGGCGACACGATGACGCTGACGGCAACGAACGGCACGACGACCATCTCCTGCTCGTACGTCTTGCCCGCATCCAGCTGCACGATGCCGACGATGACCGACGGTACGTGGAGCGTGACGGCGACCCTGACCGATCCTGCCGGCAATACGTCGACCGCCTCGAGCGCACTGTCGATGACGATCGACTCGACGGGCCCCACCGGTCTGACGCCCGATCTGCTCGCGAGTTCCGACCTCGGCTCGTCCTCGACCGACAATCTCACGAGCGACAATACGCCGACGATCACGATCCCCGGCCAGGCCACCGGCGACGTGGTCACGGTCACCGCCTCGAAGAGCGGCTCGCCCGACGTGACCTGCACCTACACCGTCGGCGCGAGCACGAACTGCACCCTCGGCACCCTGGGCGACGGAGCGTGGACGATCTCCGCGTCGATCACCGACCTCGCCGGCAACACCGGCACAACGCTCTCGCTGCCGGTCTCGATCGACTCGACCGCGCCCAGCGCACCGACCGGCGTCGACCTCGCCAGCGCATCCGATCTCGGCTCGTCCTCGACGGACAACGTCACGAGTGACAGCACACCGACGATGAGCGCAGCGGGCGGCTCGAACGGGGATACCGTCACCATCACCGCCACGAAGGGCGCCAGCACGGTCACGTGCACGTACGTCGTACCAGCCGCGAGCTGCGACCTCGGTACGCTCAGCGACGGCACCTGGAACGTCAGCTCCACCCTCACCGACCCAGCCGGCAACACCTCCAGCGCCTCGAGCGCACTGTCAATGACGATCGACTCGACGGGCTCGGCGGGTCTGACGCCCGATCTGCTCGCAGGCTCCGATCTCGGCTCGTCCTCGACGGACAACGTCACGAGCGACAACACGCCGACGATCACGATCCCCGGCCAGGCCACCGGCGACGTGGTCACGGTCACCGCCTCGAAGAGCGGCTCGCCCGACGTGACCTGCACCTACACCGTCGGTGCCAGCACCAACTGCACCCTCGGCACCCTGGGCGACGGAGCGTGGACGATCTCCGCGTC
>CAMCDF010000026.1 GCA_945873475.1 Bifidobacterium breve
CGGGCCGCCCCCGCCGCCCGTGGATGGTGAGCCTCCGGATGAACCCCCGGACGAGCCACCCTGGCTCGGGGGGACGATGGGATTGCGTGGCGCCACAGGGGAGCCCGGGGTTACCGGCGGGGGCGTCCTCGGCACCGCAGGCGGCGTGATGATGGGGTTCCCCCCGCCACCGTTGCCCCGGCCGCCGTTCCCGCCGTTGCCTCCCCCGTTGTTGCCCCCGCCGCTGCCTGCCCCACCGTTGCCCCGGCCGTTGCCCCCCCCATTGTTGCCCCGGCCGTTGCCCCCCTCGCCGCCTCCGCGGGCAGGTGAGTTGCCGCGATCGAACTCGCCTGCGCGGTTCGATGGCTGGTCGGGCGAGGCGCTCGCCATGCCCGCGGCACCGGCCGCGAGGGAGATGGCGGCCGCCGACACGAGCAGCAGATTCCGGGGAGTGCGGGAGATCACTCCACGAATATGACCGATTTCGGCGGAATCCCCTTGCGAGCGGGGGATTCGCACACAATCTCCTTACAAGGCGTTCCGGGGCACCACGGCATCGGTTGCCGCGTGCTCGGGCCCGCGCGCGGGCACCGGGCGCCTGCCCGCCCTGAGGCCCGCGACGGCCCAGGAGATGCGCAGGAAGTGGGCTCCCCCGGCGAGGCCCGCGTGCATCGACTGGCCCGTGGATGCCCGCATCAGCACGGGGATCTCCTCGATGCGGAAGCCCTCCCGGTGCATGTGGATGAGCATGCTGGTCTCGGTGAGCCCGCCCGGGAACCCCCGCTCGGCGATGTGCGCGGCGGCTGCGGGGGACATCGCCCTGAGGCCCGAGGTGGGATCGGTGAGCGCGATACCGCCCGCGGTCTGCGCCATCCAGCGGCACGCGGCCATGCCCGCCCGCCGCAGGCGCGGGATGCGGTACCCCGGTGATGGACCGAGGAACCGTGAGCCGAGCACGATGTCGGCGCGCCCGAGGGCGTCGATGAGACCGGGCAGGTCGCAGGGCCTGTGCTGGCCATCGGCATCCATCTGCAGCACCGCGCCGACGGGGCTGCCCATGGCCTCGCGGTAACCGGCGTGCAGCGCGCCTGAGTATCCCGCCCTGCGTCGAAGTGACACCACGTCGGCGCCCTGGTCGCGGGCAATGCGCGCGGTGTCGTCGCGGGAGGCGTCGTCCACGACGATCAGCCGTGCCCCGGGCAGAGCGCGCCTGGCTCCGGCGACGACCTCGCCGATGGTGGCCTGCTCGTCGCGCGCGGGAATGATGACGGCCGCCTGCATCCCGTTGGACGATACGCGACGGGTCAGGGACCCCACCTCCATATGACAGCGCCCCCCACTCGCGCCACCTCCGTCAGCTGGCCCCGGGGAATCCCATCGATGGCGCTGCGCGCGAGGCCCCAGTTGGACGGCCACCCCGAGGTGGCGCGAACGGGGCCGGTCACCACGTAGCCGCCCCGGTAGTCAGCGGGGTCGGGCAGCGGCTCGAGTCGCCGGGCCCGTGCCCGCCCGGCCGTGTCGAGGTACGCGGGGTCGATGGAGCGCCGCACCACGAGCCGGTCGCGGGGGAGGAACGCGTTGAGCTTGGCCCACCACGTGTAGTCGGCGGCCAGCACCGGCGCGCGGGGAAGGTCGCGCATGGCGTTCGCCACCGCCGACACCAGCACCACGTTGGTGCTGCGAGTGCCCGCGTCGATGCGCGGGCGCATGACCATCACGGTGACGATGGCCAGCACAGGCACCATCAGCAGGCTGGCGCGCCCGTCAAGGGCGATGGCGATGAGCAGGGCCGTGGGCACGGTGAGCAGCGTGAGGAACCTCACCGGCTTGTCAACGCTCACCAGCGTGCCGATCTCGAGGTAGATGAAGCCCCAGGCCAGCCATGCGGCGGGCAGCACCGCGGCGCGTTCGCGCCGCACGATGGCCACTGCGCCCGCGATGAGCACCACGGGGAGGATCAGGAAGAGGGGCGATTCCGGGTCGAGCACCCCGGTGACCATCTGCGCGAGGTAGGCGGTGGTGGCATCCCACCCGTCGATGAGCGAGCGGAACGACCCCGCCCCGGCGGTGGTGGTGAGCGGCCACAGCGGTCGCCCGTCGAATGCGAACACCACGACCTCGGCCAGGGGCACGGCCACCAGCCCGACGGCCAGGGCACCCCAGCGCCGCCATGCCCCGCGAAGCGCCGGCCAGGCCGCCAGCACGATGACGGGCAGCATCATCAGGGCGGTCTCGCGTGCCGACCACGCAGCGCCGACCAGGGCACCCGCGGCCGCCAGCCACCAGGGGGCCCGGGCCGATCTCCTCGCGCGCAGCGCCGCCCACACCGCCAGGGCCACGAATGCGGGCATGACCGCATCGGGCCGCAGTCGGGTGGCCCACAGCACCTCCACGGGTGCCACGGCCACCAGCCCGGCGGCCACCAGCGCCGGGCGCCTGCCGGCGATCTGGCGACCCACCAGGAATGCCGCCACGATCGACAGCAGCGAGCAGGCGAGGGGCCAGGCAACCGCCCGGTAGTCGTCGGCGCCCGCGATGCGGAACACCAGGGCGACCGGCCACAGGAACACGGCCCGGGCCCCGAACCATTCGGCCTGGCCATCCGGCAGCGAGCCCCCGGCCAGGTTCTGCGCCACCGCCACGTATGCGGCGTCGTCCGACCCCAGGCCGAACCCCAGGCCGCCGAACGCCCAGATGCGGATGGCCGCTCCCAGGGCGACGAGGGCTGCCAGGGCGAGGCCCGTGAGCACGCGCACGTCGCGCGCCATGGCGACGGCTGCGCCCCGCACGGCGCGCGCCCAGCGGCCTGCGGCCGATCCCGAGGCCCGCCGCAGGCGTCGCGTGCGCGGCTCCCGGCGGGCGAGGGGGTCGGGCCCGCGGGTGCTCACCGTCGGCGCGAGAACGACAGGTTGCGGAGGGACGACCGCGCGTCTGCGAACTCGCGCGGCGCCACAGTGCGCGCGATGGCCACGAAGGCCACGCCGCCCACCGCTGACACGACCATCAGCCATGCCGCGGCTCCCCAGAAGGTGCTGCTGTCGGTGGGCATGAGGAATGCCGGCACCAGGGCGACGACGCCGGCCGCAAGCCCTGCCCCGAGGATGCGCCCCTGCTGCACGCCGAGCGCCCGCAGCGAGAGCTGCGGCGTGCGGCGCCGCAGGAACCACAGGGTGATTCCCGTGTTCACGTACACGGCGATCGCGCTGGCCAGCGCCAGCCCCGCCTGCTCGAGCGGGCCCAGGAACACCAGGTCGAGCCCGATCGTGAGCACCACGGTGATGATGGTGGCGATCATGATCTCGCGGGCGTGATTTCCGGCCGACAGGGTGCGGTTCAGCAGGTATCCGATGAAGTTGCCCCACACCGCGATGCCGTAGAAGACCAGCGGGGCGGAGATCTCGGCCACGCACGCCGAGTCGCACTTGCCGCGCCCGAACGCCACCTGCGAGATCTCGGTGGCCCCCAGGGCCATGAGTATCGACAGGGGAATCGAGACGAGGGCCAGGATGCCCGCGGCGCGGCGGAAGGCGTCGACCCCCTCGTCCCTGCGGCGCTCCGCGAAGAACCGGGCGATCAGCGGGAACAGGGGTGTGAGCAGGGGAAACAGCAGCACCGTGCGCGGCGCTGACCCCAGCGCGTTGGCGAACGAGAGCGCCGCGTTGCGTCCTGCTTCCAGCGACGAGGCGAACAGCTTGTCGGTGAAGGAGTTGACCTGCTGGAGGATCGACGCCGCGGCCACCGGGATGGCCAGCACGGCAACCGAGCCCAGCCGGGGGTGGGACATCGCCACGCGGAATCCCCCGCCCGCCCGCGACTCACGGATGAACTGCGGCAGCTGCAGCAGCACCTGCAGCAGGGCGCCCAGCGCCACGCCCCAGGCGGCGGCGGTGATGCCCAGGCTGCCGGCGCCCAGGATGACGCCGGTGAGGATTCCCGCGTTGAACGCCACGCCCACGGCAGCGGGTCCGGCGAAGCGCCCGTGCACCTGGAGGATCGCCGTGAACATGGCCGAGAAGCCCTGCAGCATCAGCGCAGGGGCCATGATGCGCAGCAGCTCCGATGCGATGGCCGCGCGCTCGGGCCCCATGTCGAAGAACCAGATGGGGAGCTCCGGGAAGATGGCCACGATGCTCGTGAGCACCACGAGCACGATGCCGATCCAGCCGGTGATGGCCCAGATGAGACCCCACGCGCTCTGCGCGCCCTCGCGTTCGCGTTCCTGCTGGAACACGGGGATCATGAGGGTGGTCAGCACGTACAGCAGCACGGCCGCCACGGTGTTGACCACGAACAGCGCGTTGACCAGGGCGTCGGTGTCGGCAGTGGCGCCGTACACCCCGGCCAGCACGATCTCGCGCACGAACCCGAGCACCCGGGAGAGGATCCCGAACAGCGCGACGACGGCGGCCGCGCGGGCGACCTGCCGGATGCTCATGGCGTGGGCTTCATCCCGTACAGGGTGCGCACTCCGGTGAGCACCAGCAGCCCGTCGATGCCGGTGGCCGGCGTGTACCGGCCGTCAGGGAAGGTGAACACCTTGCGCCCGGTCCTGGCGTTGAGCGCGTAGGTGCGCCCGTTCCGCGGGATGCGCGCGATGGTGGAGAACCAGACGAGGTCGCCGATGACCGTGGGCGACCCGGCGATGCGCTCTCCTGCGTCGAAGGTCCAGCGCACGCCCCCGGTGACGGCGCTGAGCGCGTAGAGCTTCTTGTCGTACGAGCCCACGTACACGGTCTCGTCGTTCACGGCCGGGCTCGAGTAGGCCCAGTCGCCCACCACGCGCACCCATGCGATGGAGCCGTCGTCGGCGTCCAGCGCCAGGATGCGCCGGTTCACGTTGCTCGCGTAGATGCGTCCGTAGGCCGCAGCCGGGTTGGCATAGAAGGTGCCCGAGCCCCCGAGGAAGCGCCCGGGGCTGGTGGTGCGCCACTTGATGCGCCCGGTGCGCGCGGAGAAGGCCGTGATGCGGCCCCCGTAGTCGCCCACCACCACCTGCTTGCCCGATCGCGTGAGGCTCGACTTCACCTCGCCCGTGGCGCGGGCCGTCCAGATGAGCTTGCCGGTGCGGACGTCCATGCACAGGACGAGCCCGCCGAGGGTGCCCACGTACGCGCGGCCTCCGATGACCAGCGGCGACGACTCGGTGGACGACCCCACGTCGCGGCGCCAGGCGATCTGCGAGTCGTCCTGGTGCATGGCCTCGACGTAGCCGTTGATGGTGGTGAACAGCACCAGGTTGCCCGCGATGGCCGGCGACGCCGCCGAGCGGCCCGTGAGCTTGCGACGCCACACCACCCTGCCGGTCTGCGCGTCGAGCGCGAACGCCTTGCGCTTGTTCGTGCCGATGAAGATGCGGCCGTCCTGGATGACCGGCGGGAACTCCAGCAGGGATCCCAGGTCGCGCTTCCACAGGCGCCGATAGGGCGGTGGCAGCTGCAGGTCGGGGTTCGCCCGCGTGCGCTGGGCGTCGTATCCGTACTCGGGCCAGCGCGAGGTGCCGAGGTCGGCGGTGGGCCTGGCGCGGGCCTCGAAGCCCTGCGACGTTCCCAGCTGGTCTCCGTCATCCAGGCCGCCCCGCACCACCAGCAGGCCCACCAGCACGACGGCGATGAGCAGCAGGACCACCGAGATGGTCCATGCGATCGCCTTCTCGGATCGCGGGATCAGCCTCACGGCCCGACCGAGGCTAGGCGGGCTCGGTCTCGCGCCGGATGCCCCCGCTGGCGGCCAGCGCGATGACGATGCCGACGAGGAACCCGATGACCGCGCCGAGGATGGTGGTGCGAACGCGGTTGGACGTGCTGGCGGACGACGACGCGCCCTTCGCGACCGTGACGATGGCGGGGGCCTCGATCTGCTGCACCCGCGCGAGCTGCAGCTCGGATTCCGCCAGCACCTCGCGCAGGTCGGTGAGCTGGTTCAGGTTCTCGGGCGTGGGCTGGCGGGCGATGGCCGCCTGCAGGCGAACCTGCTCGACGCGCAGGCGGCGCACCTGCTGCTGCAGGGTGCCGCTCACGGCGTCGAACCCGCTGCTGGCGTTGGTGAGGGCGGCCTGGGCGTAGGCGTTGGCCAGGCGAACGGCCTCGTCGCGGTTGGCCATGGTGGCCGTGATCGACGCGATGGCCGGCTGGTTGGTGGTGACCGTGCCGGGCGCCCTGGGCACCGCGACGTCGGTCTTCGCGCGCACGGTTCCGGGCGTGAGGCCGGTGGCCTCCGCCACGGCGTCCACCACCAGGTCGCCCTGCAGCATCGTGGCCGCGGTGAGCGGGTTGGTGCCGGGGGTCGAGGCCAGGTTGCCCATCATGGTCGTGGCCTGGCCCAGGTACACCTTGCTGGTGGCCGTGTAGGTGGTGTCGGCGGTAAACGTGATGGCGAAGGCCACGACCGACGCCACGACGGTTGTGACCAGCACGATCCACCTGCCGCGCCAGATGGCGCGCCACACGTCGCCGATGGTGATCTCGCGATCAGATGCCACCGCTCACCGCCTCCCCGCTGCCATCCATGGCCTGCAGCGCGTCCCCGTCCCGCACGAGGATGTGCTCGGACAGGAAGCGTGTCATCACAACGCCCGTCCTGTGTGTTCCCAGTCGGGGCGCGACGTCCTCCCCCGCGGCCATGCAGAGGATGAGGAACGGGTAGTCGCCGCCGGCGGCCAGCGGCAGAGGGAAGCCGCCGCCGAACCTCGTGTTGATGTCCGTCACGCCGAGGATGCGACCGTCCTCGCGGAAGCACTGGATGGTGCAGGGGCCCACCAGCCCCAGCCCCTCGATGACCGCCGCACCCAGGTCCACCAGCTGCGGGTCGTCGAGGGTCTCGCCCTTGATCTGCTCGCCGCCCTTGCTCTGGTACATGGCGCGGGGGATTGCCGCGATGGCGCGGCCGTCGAGCGACGCCAGGCAGTCGATGCTGAACTCCTCGCCCGGCAGCGCCTGCTGCAGCACGCTGGCCACCGGGGTGCGCGCCAGGAAGAACTCGAGCTCCTCGCGGTCGTCGCAGCGGTGGATCCACCTGCCGGCGAACCCGATGCGCGGCTTGATCATCATCGGGTAGGGCAGGGCGTCCCGGTCCGTGCCGTGCAGCGGCCAGGTCGGCGGCGACGGCAGCCCCCGGGCCTCGAGCGCCTCGTGGCACAGCCACTTGTCCTGGCATGCCGCGGCCACGTCGGGCGCGGGCAGGAACACCGTGCCGCCGGCCGCGGCCACCAGGGGGCGCGCCTCGGCAAGCACGACCGGGTCGAGGTCGGTCAGCGGCAGCACCGCGCCGATGCCCTCGCGCTGCACCACCTCGGCCACCGCGGCGCCGTACCCGGGGTCGTCCACGGCCGGCAGTTCCACCACGAGGTCGGCCGAGAAGAGCGACGGCGACAGCGGGTCGAGGTCGCTCACGATCACGCGACCGCCCTCGCCGCGGCGCTCCAGCGCGTCGCGGAACGCCCGCACGATGTCAGCGCGCTGGCCCGCGCACGTGAGCAGTACCGAGGGGTGCTCAGCCACCGGAACCCCCCGACAGGTCGAACCCGCCCGCCTCTCCGCGGTACTGGCCCTCGCCGCGCAGCACCACGCGAACCGTCTCGGCGATGATCCGCAGGTCGAGGCCCATCGACCAGTCGTCCACGTACTCGACGTCGAGGGCGATGCGCTCCGACCAGGGAATCGACGCCCGCCCCCGCACCTGCGCGAGCCCCGTGAGCCCCGGCCGGGCCAGCAGGCGCCGGCGCTGCACATCGTCGTAGTGGGCGATCTGCGACGGCACCGTCGGTCGCGGCCCCACGATGCTCATGTCGCCACGGATCACGTTGATGAGCTGGGGCAGCTCGTCGAGGGACAGCCTGCGCAGGATGCGACCGGCCCGCGTGATGCGGTCGTCGTCGGCGGTCACCTTGAGGCCCGCGCCCTTGCCCTCTGCGCCATCCACCATCGACCGGAACTTCAGGCAGGTGAAGGGGCGCCCGAACGCGCCGGCGCGGCGCTGGCGGAAGACCGCGGGGCCGGGGGAGTCGATGCGCACCCATGCCGCGAGGCCCGCCATGACGGGGGCCAGCAGGATGGTCGCGGGGATTGCGACCGCGAGGTCGAATGCGCGCTTGGCGGTTCCGCCGACCTCTGTTTCGGGCACGGTGTGCTGCACGTCCGCACCACGGTAGCGGAGCCGCACCACGCCCGGCATCAGCGGCTGCCCGCCACGAGGTCGTCCACCAGCGACACGAAGCGCTGGGCCAGGGCCGCGCGGTCGTAGTGCTCGAGGGCGTACTCGCGCCCGGCCTCACCCCGCGCACGGGAATCCACCGGGTCCGCCGCGGCGCGCCGGATGGCATCCGCCATGGCCACGGGGTCCTCCGGCGGCACGTTCCACCCGCAGCGGGCGGTGTCCACCAGCCGCGTCAGTTCGCCCACGGGAGCCGAGGCCAGGATGGGCCTCGCGGCGCCGAGGTAGTCGAACACCTTGTTGGGCAGGGCCCCCGCGAACAGCTCGCGGTCCTGGTACGGGAGGATGCAGAGATCGGCACGCGCGAGGTAGGCGGGAACCTGCCGCTTGGGCACGGGGTCGACGAAGGTGACGTTGGGCAGGCCCATCGCGCTGGCCTGCTCGACGAGCGCCGGCTTGCGATCTCCGCCACCCACCAGCACCACCTGGATGCGCGGGTCGTCCCGCAGCAGGTCGGCTGCCCCCAGCACGGTCTCGAGCGACGAGTAGGTGCCGTGGGCCCCCACGAACATGGCGATGAAGGCGTCGTCGGCAAGCGGCAGCGCGGCAACCTCATCACGGCGTGCCGGGTCGGGCACCACGTCGAGGTCGATTCCGTTGGTGATGAGGCTGACCCTGCCCGCGGGGACCACCCCCGACTGCACCACGCCGTCGCGGATGCCCTCGGTCAGCGCGACGATGCGATCGGCCCGCCGGTAGCAGTAGTGCTCCATGCGCCTGGCCGCACCGATCACGCGGGGGTTGGCCACCAGGCCCATGGCCACGGCGGAGTCGGGCCAGAGATCGCGCACCTCGAGCAGGAACCGTGAGCGCCGGGCGCGGGCCACCCCGGCGGCGGCCGCGGCGGCGGGCAGCGACGGCGACGAGGCCACCACCACGTCGGGCCGGGGCAGGCGCAGCTCGGCCAGCAGCGACCACAGGGCGAAGGTGCCGTAGTTCGACAGGCGCGAGCGCAGGTCGCGGCCGTAGCCGGGGGTGGAGTAGGTGCGCACCACGTCGAGGCCGTCCTCTGTGGAGCGCACGATGCGCCTGCCGCGGTACTCCTCGGGGATCGTGCGCTCCTTGTGCTGCACGTATGAGGTGACCACGGTCACCTCGTGCCCCGCGCGCGCGAGCGCCCGGCAGTGCTGCCAGTGGCGCACGCCGCCCGGCTGGTCGCCGCTCACGAAGTACTGCGATACGTACAGCACCCGCGCCATCAGCCCAGTACCCCCGCATAGAACGACGTGAGGGCATCGGCCTCGCGCTCGAAGGTGAGGCCGTCCAGGAATGCCCGGCGGCCCGCAGCGCCCATCTCACGGGCCAGCGCAGGGTCGTCGAGCAGGCGCCTGATGGCCTCGGCGTGGGCGACCGGGTCGTCTGCCGGCACCACGATGCCGCAGCCCGTGGCGCGCACGATTGCCGCCATGCGCGGGAGGTCGCTTGCCACGACGGGGCGCCCCATGGCCATGGCCTCGACCAGCTTGGTGGGAACGGCCCGGTCGTAATTGCCGTGGCGGCGCAGGGGTATCCATGCCACCGACGCCCGCGCGAGCAGACCCGGTACCTCCGAGTGGTCCACCACGCCGAGGTGCTCGACGCCCGCGGGCAGGTCGCCCGGATCGCCGGGGCCCGCCAGAAGCAGCCTGGCGCCGGGCACGCCCACCTGCGGGAAGGCCTCCAGCATCAGCGGCAGGCCGCGAAGAGGCCCGAGGCCGCCGACGTACAGCACGATTCCACCCTCGGGGTCGCCGGCCTCGGCGAACTCCGACCCGTACGGGCTGTTGGCCACGCTCACCGCGTTGCAGCCCGCGGCGGCGAAGCGCGCCGCGAGGTCCTCGTTGGCGGTCACCACGCCACCCAGGCGTCGCCCAGCCGCGCGCTCGGCACCTGCCGCCACGGCGGCAACGGGCCGCCTGAGCGGCCCGGGGATCCAGCGCTTGGTGCGCGTGGTCTCGCCCAGGTACTCGTGGGCGTCGTAGATGACCGGGCGCCCCGTGACGCGCTGCAGCCACAGCGCCTGGGGCAGCATCTCGGGGTCGTGCACGTGGTAGGCGTCGGCCTGCATCTCGCGGGCGCGTCGCGCCAGCTGCCATCCGGCGCGAGCGCGTTCGGAGCGGCGCACCGGGTGCTCGAGCCCCAGCACCGAGGCCTCGGCCCCCGCCTTCGACAGCGCCCGGACCTCCTTGTGGAAGATGCGCACGTCGCGCGGTCGGTGCACGCTGGTCAGGTGCACGATGCGCCTGCCATCCAGGCGCGCGCCCTCGGGCCTCGCGTCGGGCGAGATGGGTCCCATCTGCGCGCCCCGCTGCTGCAGGTCGTCGAGCAGGTGCTCCCAGAGGCTGTCGTAGCCCGGGGCCCGTTCGTCGGCCAGGTAGGTGTTGTGCCACAGCAGCGCCGCCGCGCCGCCGTGGAGGCGCACGACGTCGAGCACGCGCAGGGCGCGCTCGCGGGCCTCCTCGGCACCCAGCGCCAGGTGCGAATGCAGTGTGGTGTCCATGACGGCGAGGGGAACGAGCGTGATGAGCGACTCGCGCTCTTCACCCACGATCCACGGCCGGAACGGCCGTGCGTAGCCCGCGGCGAAGCCCGGGCGCTCGCTGAAGCCCAGGCTGGCGTCGTACTGCAGCCCTGCCCTTTCCACGCGCAGCGGGGTGTCGTGGTAGCGGAAGCGCAGGTAGTGGAACCGCACGCCGCGCACGTCGCCCGCCTCGCCGCGCAGCACCGCGACCTCCTCCTGCAGGGCGTCCTCCGACTCGGACGATGCGAACGCCCCGTGCAGCGCCACCTCGGAGCCCGCCGCATGCACTGCCGCCGCCAGGTTGCGCCGCTCGCGCTCGTACGTGCGCCGGGGCGTGCCGTCGAGCCGGTGGCGGTTGCGGCCGATGAGGAACACGGTGGACCTCAGCCCGCGGCGCCAGGTGGTCTCCAGCAGGTCGGGCACGTTGTCCCACGGGTCGTGGCCCGCCAGGTCGCGCACCGCGTGGTGACGCCGGCGCTTGACCGACCGGGCGATTCCCCGCGCGGTGCGCCGCCGGATGCGGTCGATGTCGTGGGTGAGGAAGACCGTCCAGGAATCGGGGGCGGGCAGGCCGAGCGCCGTGCGCAGCGCCCCCAGGTACCCCTCCACGGCCGGGTCCTCGATGTCGAGGCCCTCGATGGCCGTGAACGCGCTGCGGTCGAAGGGCAGCCTGCCGAAGCGGTCGCGGTCGGCAACGCGGTATTCGTCCCACCGGGCCAGCAGGTAGAAGGCCGACGCCACGATGTCGCCGGCGATTGCCCGGTCGGGGGCGCACGGCGGGAACAGCAGCGTCAGGTCGCCCGCGCGATGCACTGATGGCCCGGGGAAGGCGTCCTGCCCCTCGAAGAAGGCCTGGGCGTCGTCCTGCAGGGGTATCCACACGCCCGATGCCGGTGGGGCGGCCGCGTAGGTGACGTCGGCCTCGCCGTCGGTGAACTGCACGTCGCGGCCCAGGTCGCGGGCGAGGGTGCGCAGCACCCACTCGGCGCGCGGGCGGAAAGCGGGGCGGCAGTCGTCGATGCGGATTCTCAGGGTGCTCATGATGCCCTCCGGCGGGCCATGCGCCCCACCTGCACGATTCCCGGCATCGGGTCGCTGATGGACATCACGCCGTCGACCAGCGGTGGCCTCAGCGTCTGCGCGGCCGCGCGACGACCCCACCGGCCCCGGCGCACCTCGCCGGCGCTGGCGGGCAGGTGCTTGGCCGAGATCACCCATCGCACGTCGCTGCGGTGCCCCTCGGGCCACGTGCGGGGGTTCCCGGTGGCGTCGAGGTAGGCGGCAAGGGGAAGGTTCACGCCCACCTCGGTGGCCAGCGAGATCCACAGCCACGACCGGGGGTTGACCTCGATGAGGTAGTCACGGCCATCACGCGGGTCGCGCTTGACCTCCACCTGCGAGATGCCGTGGAAACCCATCTCGTCGAGCAGCGCATGGCATCGCCGCGCCAGCCCCGGGTCCCACCAGGCCTCGGCGGCACGGGCCGTGCCGAAGTGCGGTGGCCACTGGCGCAGCTTGCGCCCGGTGAACGACGCCAGGGGCGTGCCCGCGGCGTCGCGGTATGAGCCGAGCGTCCACAGCGCGTCGTCGTCACCGGGGATGACCTCGCACACCTGCGGGCGATGCTGCTCGGCCCGGTGCCACTGCGCCAGCAGCTCATCCGCATCTGCGGCCTCCAGCACCTGCCGCCCGAATGCGCGCTTGAACCCGGCCGGGTCGACGCGCGGCTTGAGGATGACGGGAAACCTCAGCTGCCCCGCGGCCGCACGCACGTCGGACTCGTCGTGGGGCTCCACGGTGGCGGGCACCGGGAACCCGATGCGCCGGGCCGCGGCATGCTGGGCCGACTTGTCGAGGTAGGGCCGAAGGTGGTCCCACCGGCTCCACGGCATGTCGAACCACTGCGACAGCCTCTGCTCGTGCGGCCCGATGACCTCGATGGCCTCGTCGTGGGTGGGGAACAGCACCCCGCGTGCGGCCAGCGACCCGCCCAGCACCGAGAGCTCGTCGATGAAGCGATCGGGTGACGTCACGGGGTCGGCCAGCACAGCCTTCTTGCTGTAGCGCGACCTCAGGCCCATGGCCCGGGGGTCGTGGTCGGTGGCCATCACCGGCACGCCCTCGCGGGCGAGCGACCGGATGATGCCCAGAGAGTTCGGCCCCGATGCCTGCAGCACCACGGCGATGGGCGTGGTGGGGTCGCTCACCCCTGCACCACCGCCGCGTAGACGTCCTCCATGCGCCGCGCGTTCGCGGCCCACGTGTAGTCGGCCTCCGATCGCCTGAGCGCCTCGGCGCCCATCTGCGCGGCCAGCACCGGGTCGTCCAGCACCCGGGCCAGGGCATGCGCCAGCCCCTCGGCGTCGTGGGGCTGCACCAGCAGGCCCGTGGCGGGGTCGTCCACGATCTCGGGCGTGCCGTCCACCGCCGTGGCCACCACGGGCAGCCCGCATGCCATGGCCTCGCACACGACCGTGGGCAGGCCCTCCGACAGCGACGGCAGCACGAAGACATCACCGGTGGACATCACCCAGCCCACGTCGTCGTGGGGAACCTTCCCCAGCCAGGTGATGCGCTCGGCGATTCCCAGTTCGGCCGCCCGGGCCTCGAGGCCCTCGCGCATCTCGCCGATGCCGGCCATCACCAGGCGCGGGGCGCCGCCCTCGCGGCGCGAGAGGATGCCCATCGACTCGATGAGGGTGTCCACGCCCTTGCGGGGCACCAGCTTGCCCACGTACGAGATGACCGGACCCTCCGCGGGTATGCCGATGCGCTGCCGGGCGGCTGTGGCGTCGCGTGGCAGGAACACCTCGGCGTCGGCTCCGTTGGGCACCACCACGATGGGCCGGCGCGGGCGGGCGATGGCGTCAGCCGCGTCGCCGATGGCACGGCTCACGGTGACCACGGCGTCGAGGGTCTGGATGGCCTCGGCCACGCGCATGCGCGCCTTCGGCCCCTGCGCCGGGATGTCCAGCACGTCGGCCCGGTGCGCGGTACCGACCGCGGGAACGCCGAGTTCGTGGCCGATGCGCGCCGCGGCCCAGCCATCGGGAACCACCATGTGCGCGTGGATGACGTCGAAGGGCCACTCGTCGTGGATGCGACGCACGGTGCGGCGCATGCCCAGCAGGAAGGCGTCTGCGTTGCGGTGCCCGAGGCGGCCGCCCGGCAGCGTGAGCTTGCGCGGGTAGTACACGCGAATGCCGTCGATGGTGTCCTCGGGCACGACGTCGCGGTACGACGACCACCGGCCCAGGCCGGGGGGCGCCCAGCCCTTGGGCGACACCACGCGCACGTCGTGGCCGCGCGCGCGCAGCGCCTTCACCTGCTCGTGCACGAAGATGCCGCCGGTCGGGTTGACCGGGCTCGGGTACATGTGGCTGATCATCAGGATCCTCATGGAATCCTCCCGTCGGGACCGGTGTGGCGGGCCAGCACGATGGTGGTGAGGCACAGGCCGAAGGTGATCCACATCGGCGCGAAGTGGATGGCGGTGGACGGCCCGAGGCTGCCCACCAGGAACCCCAGCAGGGCCAGCGAGCCGGAAAGGCCCATGTAGCGCAGCCATGGGTCGTGGGTGCGCCGCGCCACCCGCAGGGTGCCCACGAGCATGAACACGTAGAGCGCGCCGAACAGCACCAGCCCGATGACACCGGTATCCACCAGCACCTCGAGCCACCAGTTGTGCAGGTTGGCCACGCCCTCGTAGCCCTGCTGTTCGCGAACGACGGTCTCGGCGTTGCCCGCCCCCACGCCCACGCCACCGGACGACGCCGCGAGGCCGAGCCCGGTTCCGAGCAGCGACGACCTGACCGCACCCGATCCCGAGCCGCTCTGCACCTGCGCCTGCAGGGTGCCGAAGTCGAGCTTGGCAACCGCCTGCTCGGGCAGCGGCACGATGCCCGCCCCGAAAAGCGACGGGATGATGAGCACCAGTGCCAGGCCCACCACCATCACTGCGGCCACGAATGCACGCCGCATGGCCGGGTCGGTGCCCAGCACCACCAGCATGCCGATGAGGATGATGCCGGTGGCCACGAGGTTGGCCTTCGAGCCCGAGAACAGGATGAGCCCGATGGCCACCACCGCACCGGCGATGCCCAGGGCGCGCAGGCGCACGTCGCGGGCGATCACCGGAAGCACCAGCAGCCACGGCAGCGACAGGGCGAGGTAGGTGGCGAAGTTGTTCTGGTTGCCGAAGAACGACGTGGCGGCGAAGGCGCCGACGCGCTCGGCCAGGGCGCTGGTGGGCAGCCGCACGCCCGTGGCGATCTCGGCGATGGCCACCAGCACCGACACCGCGAAGGTGACGCCCAGCGCGCCCAGGAACCACCCCACCCGCCTGCGGTTCGACGCGGCCACCGGGATCGCCAGCATCAGCCCGGTCATCATGAACAGGAACACCGTCCAGCGGATGGCATCTGCGGTGGAGGTGGCCCAGAGGATCGACACCAGGGCCCAGCCCACCCAGCCTGCCGCGAGGGCCACGGGCCAGCCCAGGCCGTCGGGCACCGGCAGCCCGCGACCCATCAGCAGCCATACGGCGATTCCCACGACGATGAGCGCCGCCACGAAGCGGAAGGCGAAGGCCTCCTGCGCCCCGGGCACCGCGAGGTTCGGGCCGATGATGGCCGCGACCATGGCCACCAGCACGGCGATGCGCCCGAGGTCGGGAAGGGTGGCCCGCCACAGCACCACCGCGCCCACCAGCACGACCGCGAGGGCGATGCCGGGAATGGGCGCGAATACCGCGAGGGCGCCGGCGCACAGGGCGGCGACGAGGGCGAGGGTCGCGGCGCGGATGCCGGGCCCCCCGGACGCGCCGGAGGACCGCATCGAGGCGGGTGCCGACATCGGTGGGGCACGGTAGCAGCCGCCCCCCGAAATCCGTGTTACGCAGGCGCTCCGGATGCCGCGCGCAGCACGTCGAGCACCACGCCCGACTCATGCGCCAGCGAGTGCTCCATGGCTGCCCGCCGGCATTCAGCCGGGTCGGGCGGGGCGTCGATCATCCGCGCCAGCCCCGCGGCGATGGCCGCGTCGTCACGTGGATCGACGATGGCCCCGGCCACGCCGTCGGGCATCACCTCGCGCAGGCCCCCCACGGCGGTGCCCACCACGGGCCTGCCGCTGGCCATGGCCTCCAGGGCAGCCACGCCGAGCGGCTCGACAAGGCTCACCTGCGCCACAACGTCGGCCGAGGTCATCCAGTCGGTCACGCCCTCGTTCGGCAGTACCCCGGTGCGGATGATGGCCCCCTCCAAGCCAAGGGCGCGCGCCCCGGAGTCGATGGCGCCGGCCAGCGGACCATCGCCCACGTAGGCCAGCATCGCGTCGGGGTGGTCGGCCGCCCTCACGCGGGCGAACGCCCGCATCAGCCCCAGCGGGTTCTTGCGCTCGGTCAGCCCGCCCACGGCCAGCACCAGCGGCACGCCCACGGGGATTCCCGTGCGGCCGCGGGCGGCGTCGCGATCGCCGATGACGAACCGCCGGGTATCCACCCCCATGCTGGCCACCCGCAGGTTGCGGGGCGGCAGGCCCTCGTCGGCCATGCGACCGGCCAGCCACTCGCTCACGCAGATCACCGAACGGGCACCGCGCACCCCGGGACCCGAAAGGCGGCGAACCGTGCGGTTGGAGAGGTTGGCCACGTCGCCACCGTGCGCGGTGACCACCCAGGGCGTGCGCGTGGCCCGGCCGGCGAGCCAGGCGATGAGCCCGGTGGGGAACAGGGAGTGGGCCCAGATCACATCCGCGCGGCGTGCGGCCACGATGGCCTGGGCCGAGAGGCCCAGGTACTTCGCGGGCGTG
>CAMCDF010000027.1 GCA_945873475.1 Bifidobacterium breve
TGGACCCTGCCCGACCGCTGCGTCGTGCCGATCGCGTCGGGGTCGCTCTACACCAAGATCCACCGCGGCTTCGGTGAGCTCATCGACCTGGGCCTCGTGGAGGGCCGCACGCCCACCATGAATGGCGCGCAGGCCCAGGGCTGCGGCCCGGTGGCGGCGGCGTACGACGCGGGCCTCGACTTCGTGGCTCCGGTGCGCCCGGACACCATCGCCAAGAGCCTGGCAATCGGCAATCCTGCCGATGGCCTGTTCGCGCTCGACGTCGCCCGCGGCACGGGTGGATCCATCGACGCGGTGACCGAGCAGGAGATCACCGAGGGCATCGCCCTCCTGGCGCAGACCACGGGCATCTTCACCGAGACGGCGGGCGGTGTCACCACCGCCGTGCTGAAGAAGCTTGCCGAGCGCGGTGACATCGGCCGCGACGAGCGCGTGGTGCTCTACATCACCGGTGACGGGCTCAAGACGCTCGACGCCGTGGCCGATCGCGTGGAGCCGGTCACCATCCAGCCCACGGTTGCCGACTTCGAGGCAGCCGTGTCCGACACGACCACCCTGGAGATCTCCCGATGAGCGTGACCGTGCGCATTCCCTCGCCCCTGCGTCCGCTCACCGGGGGCGCCGGCACCGTCGACTGCCAGCCCGGCACCGTGGGCGCGATCATCGACGAGCTCGACGCCGCCCACCCGGGGTTCAAGGACCGCATCACCCAGGACGGCGCCCTGCGCCGATTCGTCAACGTGTTCGTCGCCGGCCAGGACGTGCGGTTCGAGCAGGGCATCGACACCCAGGTCACCGACGGCCAGGAGGTCACGATCCTCCCGGCCGTGGCCGGGGGCTGACGGCCTCGCGCAGCGCCTTCGTCACGGGGGGCACCGGCCTGGTCGGTGCGCCCCTCGTCGACCTCCTCCTCGCGCGCGGGGTGGCCGTGACCGCCCTTGCGCGGTCGGATTCCGCCGCGCGCGATCTGCGGGAGCGGGGAGCCGACGTCGTGCGGGGAGACCTCGCGTCGCCGTCCGCATGGACGCATTCCGTGGCCGATGCCGAGGTGGTGTTCCACGCGGGTGGGCCTCGGATGGCGCCCCCCCTGCGAAGGCGTCACGTGCGTCGCCTCGAGGGCCAGACCCGGCAGGCCGCACGAGCGGTGGCGGCTGCCGCAGCTCCGCACGCCGCGATCGTGGTCGCCTCGTGCGGCATCGGCGACGCCCGCGGGCCCCTGGGCATCGCGGCACCTGCGCTGGCCGGCGAGGAGGAGGTGCCGCGTGACGCCGCGAGGGTGGTGCGCCTGCCGTGGGCCTATGGCCCGGGCGGGTTCATCCGTGACGTCGCGCGCGGCCTGCAGATGAGGCGCTTCCGCATCGTGGGACCCGGCGCCAATCGCATCGCGATCATCGGTGCGTCGGACGCCGCCGCGGCCATGCTCGCGGCTGCGGCTGCGCCGCCGGGCGTGTACGGCGTGGAGGAGGCATCGGCGCCCACGCAGGTGGAACTGGTGCACCACCTGTGCGCCGGCCGCGGGGCCCCGCGGCCCGACCACCTGCCCCCGCGCTTCGCCTCTCTCTCGATGGGCGGGGTGGTCGTGGAGGCGCTTCTCGCCGATCAGCGGGTTCCCGGCGCCCCGCCTCCCGGCTTCGCGCCTGCCCAGGAATGGCGCCGCGACCTGATCGCATCGCTCATCGCCTGAGTGGCCCGCCCGGACGGTGTTAGCATCCTGACGCTTCCGTCCGGAGATCAGTCCTGACCCACCCGAGCCCAGATCCAGCACCGAAGCCGCTGCCCCCAGGTGTCGTGCCCGGCGGGATGGCACCGGCTCTGCCCGCCGACGAGTCGGATCGCCTTGCCGACCTCCGGGAACTCGGCGTGCTCGACACAGGCGTCGACCCCGACATCGATTCGCTCGTGGACATGGCTGCCCTGATCGCCGGCACGCGTATCGCCCTGCTCAGCATCGTCGAGGAGGACGAGCAGGTGTTCAAGTCGTCGGTCGGCCTCGACGCCGAGCGCATGCCGCGCGACATCTCGTTCTGCGGGCACGCGATCCTCGATGGGCCGGGGCCCATGGTCGTGCCCGACGCCCGTCGGGATGGCCGCTTCGCGGACAACCCCATCGTGGTCGGTGAGCCCAACGTGGTGTTCTACGCCGGCGTGCCGATCCTGACGTCGCGGGGGCATAGCATCGGCACCCTGTGCGTGCTGGACGATGAGCCCCGCGAACTCACCGACCGCCAGATGGCCGCACTCAGCCGCCTTGCGGGCCAGGCTGCCGGGCTCATCGAAGCCCGGGGTCGGGAGGTCATTGGGCGTCGTCGGGTGGTGGGCCATGGCGATGCCCTTGACGATCTCACGGGCCTGCCGCTGCGCGATGGGTTGCTGGCCCACCTCGGCGCGGACGGTCCCATGCCCCGGGTCTCCTCGGCTATCGCGCTGCGCGTGGACGAGGTCGACGCCGCCGGGCCCAGGGCGGGGCTGCTGGCCGACGGTGCGCTCCGCGCCATCGCCCGGGCGATCCTGAGGTGCGTTCCCGACACCGCCGAGGTCGCCCGCGCCTTCGGCATCTTCGTGGTTGTCCTGCCCGGAATGAATGGCGGCGCTGCGCGCGGCGTTGTCGCCGAGATCCGCAATCGCCTGCGCGGGGCGATCATTGTTGATACGGACGTCTCGCTGCACGTCGGCCTTACGGCGGGACTTGCCACCACGCTCGGCCCGGCGCCGGTGAGCCCCGATGACCTCGTGGGTGCAGCAGAGGACGCCCTGCGCCAGACCGGAACCCTCGGATTGACGTCCTTGGTCGTGGAGGGGGACGTCGGCGAGGCACGGGCCCGCACATCCGCGATCCGGCAGGGGCTCGGAGCAGCGGTGACGAAGGGCCAGCTGGTCGTGCACTACCAGCCGATCGTCGCACTGCCCGGTGGCGAGCCGGTCGGTGCCGAGGCCCTGGTGCGGTGGCGGCATCCCGCACTGGGGCTCATCGGTCCGGACGAGTTCATCCCGTTCGCCGAGGACATGGGGATCGTGCAGGAGATCGATCGCTACGTCATGCGCCGGGCGCTTCACGACTTCGCTGCGGGGCGCACCCCCGGCACGGGGATCAGCGTGAACCTGTCACCGGTGAGCATCCGCGCCAGCCTGCCGGACGTCGTTGCGTCCGACCTGCGTGAAGCCCGTGTCAGGCCGTCCTCGCTCATGATCGAGTTGACGGAGCGGGTGCGGCTTGACAGCGACCCCGATGTCACCGAGGTACTTCACGCACTTGCCGTCAGCGGGGTGCGTCTGGCGATCGACGACTTCGGGGCCGGCACCACTTCGCTCGCCCACCTGCGGAACCTCCCGGTGTCCCGCCTCAAGCTGGACCGCTCGCTCGTGACCGACCTGAGCGGCCCGGACGCACCCCGCGCCAAGATGATCGTGCGCACGCTCAACGACCTGGCCAAGCACCTCGGGCTCGAGGTGCTCGCCGAGGGCGTCGAAGACGCCGCCCAGCGCGATGCCCTCGTCGAGGACGGCGTGCCGCTGGCCCAGGGGTATCTGTTCGGGCGTCCTGGGCCCCTGCACGAGGCCTAGCGCGCAACCAGGGGCATTCGCTCGACGACGGTGGTCTCTCGCGCTCCGCTCACCCGCCTGATGCAGAGGGTGCGGCCGCTTCGGGCGGGATGATCGGCAACTCGGTGGCGTGCTGGGCGCGGCCGCCCACGTGGTAGCGCAGGTCCACGACGTCGGCCTTCTGGTCGCCGTACACGCCGATGCCGGCCAGCATCACCATGCGGCTGCCGAAGCCCTTCTTGCGCACCTTGGGCTTGAGCGGAGCGCGAAACCGCAACCAGCGCCCCTCGACCTCGAAGTCGGCGCCCTCCTCGCGGGGCTCACCATTCACCCACACCGCGAAGGGGGGCTCCGCGCCTTCCGGCAGGGCCACGTTCCAGGTGGGGGAGTCGCTCATGGCACAAGACTACTGCCGCCCGGCATCGTCAACGTCGCCCGCCCGGGGCGGCACGGGGCGGGGGGTCTACACTCACCCCCGCAAGCGCGCGTAGCTCAGTGGATAGAGCACTGGCCTCCGGAGCCAGGGGTCGCAGGTTCGAATCCTGCCGCGCGTGCTCATCCGGCGGCGCCAGCCCGCGTCCATGCATGCGACTGCCCGGGGCCGGGTCGGGGACGCCGCGGTGCGGAAGCCGAACACCGTTGGGCGGGATGGACCAGCGCGTTGGGCTGCCCGCTTGAATGCGGCCCATGCGAATCGCGCTGCTCGGCGACACACACTTCCCCCGGCGGGGCTCAGCCCTGCCTCACGCCTGCCTTGCCGAGTGCCGGGCGGCCGACCTCATCATCCACACCGGCGACCTCGCCGACATGGCGTGCCTCGCGCACCTCACTGCAATCGGCCCCCCGGTGGTCGCGATCAACGGCAACGCCGATGACGACGCCGTGAAGGCCGCGCTTCCGGCCACGGCAGAGGTGGGGCTATCCGGCGGCCGGCGGCTTGGCCTGGTGCACAACGGTGGCCCCGAGAAGGGCAGGCTCGAGCGCCTTCGCAGGAGGTTTCCCGATTGCACCGCGGTCGCGTTCGGTCACTCGCACATCCCCCTGTGTGCCACCGCGCGCGACGGCTTCATGATCATCAATCCCGGCAGCGCCACCGACAGGCGCAGGCAACCCCACCACTCGATGGTGGTGATCGACGTGGCGGGCGACGGGGCCCTTGCCGTTCGGTTCCTGAATCTCGACGACGACGGATCGGATCTCCCGGTCGAACTCATCCGGAATGTCCAATAGGGTCAGCGCGTGGATCTTCAGGTCACATTCATCGGCACGTCCGCATCGGTGCCGAGCGCCGCGCGGGGCACATCGGCCACACTGATCGCGCGTGGCGGTGCGCGCTGGCTCGTCGACTGCGGCGAGGGCACCCAGCGGCAGTTGCTGCGCTCGGGTCTCGGTCTCACCGACGTCGACGCCATCCTGCTGACACACCTTCACGGCGACCACTTCCTGGGGCTGCCGGGCATCTTCAAGACGTACGGCCTGCGGGGTCGTTCGCGCGAGCTGCTGCTGGTGGGGCCGCCCGGGCTGGAGGACCTGCTCGACACGCTGCGGCCGGTCATCGGGCGCCTGCCGTTCCGCCTCGACGTGATGGAGGCCGGGCCGGGTGCGGTGATGCGCGAGGACGGCATGGAGATGCACGCCTTCCACACCGACCACGGGGTGCGGTCGCTGGGCTACGCACTGGTGGAAGAGGATCGCCCCGGGGTGTTCGACGTGGATGCCGCGCGGGCACTCGGCGTGGCGCCGGGCCCCGACTTCGGTGTTCTGCAGCGCGGTGGCGAGGTGACGGTGGCCGACGGCTCGGTGGTGCGCCCCGATCAGGTGATGGGCGAGGCCCGCGAGGGGCGCGTGGTCGTCTTCTCGGGTGACACGCGCCCGTGCGACGCCACGAAGGCCGCCGCGCGCGGTGCCGACCTGCTGGTACACGAGGCCACGTTCACGTCTGAGGATCGCGATCGGGCCATCGAGACCCGTCACAGCACGGCCGACGAGGCCGCCACGCTTGCGCGCGACGCCGGTGTGCGCATGCTCGCGCTCACGCACATCAGCACGCGCGTTCATCCACGCGAGGTGAAGGCCGAGGCCCGAGGCATCTTCGAGGCCACGGTGGTGCCGCGCGACTTCGACCAGGTGGAGATTCCCTACCGCGAGCGGGGCATGCCGCGCCTGGTTCCGGTGCAGGAGCGGGTGGGGAAGGGGGCGCGGGACGATGCTCCGGTGCCCGCGGAGGCGGCTGCTACGCTGGGCGACGCAAGCCTTTAACACCGGTCCCGTGAGGCCGGGAAGGAGCAGTCACATGAGCGCACCCCAGTCCCTGCACGGACCACTCGCACCCCCGAACGGGTAGCGCCATGGCTGCCAAGGTCCTGATCGACGCCGATCAGTTCCGTCGCACGGTCGCGCGTATCGCGCACGAGATCGTGGAGCACCACCCCGACACCTCGGCCATCGCCCTGGTGGGCCTGCACACCCGCGGGGTGCCGCTGGCCGAGCGGCTGCGCGTGCTGATCAGGGAGTTCTCCGGCGGCGAGCCGGCCATCGGGTCCGTCGACATCGCGCTGTACCGCGACGACGTCGGAGTGGGCGGCGGCCGCCGCGGCGTGGTGCCGGTGGTGGGCGAGACGGTGCTCGACTTCGACATCGAGAAGCACTCGGTCGTCCTCGTCGACGATGTGCTCTACACCGGACGCACCATCCGGGCCGCCATCGATGCGGTTTTCGATTACGGGCGCCCGCCAAAGGTGGAACTCGCGGTGCTGGTTGATCGCGGACACCGCGAGCTGCCCATCAGGCCCGACTACGTGGGCCGCAACCTCCCCACCAATCGCGGGGAGCGCATCACCGTCCAGCTGGCCGAGATCGACGGATCCGACCAGGTGCTGCTGCAGGAGACCACATGAGCACGCACGGATCGCTCATCCGCATCGGCGATCTCGATGTCGACGGCATCGGGCGGGTGCTCGGCACTGCCGAGCGCTTCGGCGAGGTGATGGAGCGCGACATCAAGAAGGTGCCCACGCTGCGCGGGCGCACCGTCATCAACCTCTTCCTCGAGCCCTCCACGCGCACCAGCACGTCGTTCGAGCTGGCGGCCAAGCGCCTGTCGGCCGACGTGGTGAGCATCAAGGGCGCGGGCACCAGCATGGACAAGGGCGAGACGCTGAAGGACACCATCCTCACGCTCGAGGCCTACGACCCCGACGTGTTCGTGGTGCGCCACCCGCAGGTGGGCGCGTGCGACGTGGTGGGGCGCTACACCGGGGCATCGGTGGTGAACGCCGGCGACGGCACGGGCGAGCACCCCACGCAGGCGCTGCTCGACCTCTACACCGTGCAGCGCGAGATCGGGCCCGTCGAGGGCCTGCATGTGGCCTTCGTGGGTGACGTGCTGCACTCGCGCGTGGCGCGCTCGGGCATCGCCGCCTTCCGCATGATGGGTGCGAAGGTGACCGTGGTGGCACCGCCCACGCTGGTACCCCGGCACCTGGCCGAGGCGCTGGGCGCCGAGGTCAGCGCCGACATCCGCGACATCGCGGACGCCGACGTGGTGTACGTGCTGCGCATGCAGCTGGAGCGCATGGGGCAGGGCGGCTTCGTGCCGTCGCTGGCCGAGTACGCCCGCATGTACCAGGTGAACCACGCGCGGCTTCGCGATGGCCAACGGGTCATGCACGCAGGCCCCGTCAATCGCGGGGTGGAGATCAGCGGCGCGGTGGTGGACGACCCGTCCACGCTCATCGAGGCGCAGGCAGGCAATGGACTGGTGGTTCGCATGGCGGTGCTCTACGACGTGCTGACCGAGGACAAGGCCGGGGCAGCACGCGCGCCCGGCGTGACGCTGGAGGCCGCATGACCGTCGAGTACGCACGCAACACCCGAGTGCGCCTTCCCCAGCGCCCGGGTGACCCGGCCAACGTGGTCATCCGGGGGGCCCGCATTCTCGACCCGGCAGCCGGCATCGACCGCGAGGGTGACCTGGTGGTGCGCGATGGCGTGATCGGCGGCGACCCCGACGGCCTCGAGGTCATGGACGGCTCGGGCCTCACGGTCATCCCCGGCATCGTCGACGTGCACGTGCACCTGCGCACGCCCGGCAAGGAGCACGCCGAGGACATCGCCACCGGCACCGCAAGCGCAGCGGCGGGCGGCGTCGTGACCGTGCTGGCCATGCCGAACACCCAGCCGCCCACCGACAGCCCGAGCATCCTCGGGTCGCTGCTCGAGCGCGCCGGCCGCGAGGCCGTGGTGCCCACCGGGTTCATCCCCGCCATCACCATGGGCCAGCAGGGGGAGACCCTCACCGAGCACGGCGATCTGGCCGAGGCCGGCGCCGCAGCGCTGTCGGACGACGGTGTGCCGGTGGGCAGTGCCCTGGTCATGCGCCGGGCGCTTCAGTACCAGAAGGCCACCGACCTGCTGTTCACCCTGCACGAGGAGGACATGAGCCTCTCGGGCCCCGGTGTGATGCACGAGGGTGTCGTCTCGGCCCGTATCGGGCTCGCCGGTATCCCCGGGGTGAGCGAGGCCGTGCAGGTGGCCCGCGACTGCTCGCTGGCCGCCTACGAGGACGGCCGCATCCACATCTGCCACGTGTCGGCGCGCGAGACGGTCGACGAGATCCGCCTGGCCAAGGCCCGCGGCGTGCAGGTGACCGCGGAGGTCACACCCCACCATCTGCTGCTGACCGAGGCCTCAGTGGATGCCGATCCCGATCCCGCCAAGTTCAAGATGAACCCGCCGCTTCGCGCCACCGAGGACCGCGAGGCGCTCATCGAGGCGCTGGTCGACGGCACCATCGACTGCATCGCCACCGACCACGCGCCGCACCCGGCCGACGAGAAGGCCAACCCGTTTGGCGCTGCACCGTTCGGTGTGATCGGCCTCGAGACCGCCTTCGCCGCATGCCACACCGAGTTGGTGCTGGGTGGGCGCATGGATCTGGCCGACCTCATCATGCGCATGAGCACCAACCCGGCCCGCATCTTCGGCCTGCCGGTGCCCACGCTCGCCGATGGCGCCGAAGCCAACCTTGCGGTGGTCGACCTTGGCGCCACCGACGTGGTGGGCGACCGCCCGTATGCCAGCAAGTCGACCAACGCCGCGTTCGTCGGCATGGAGTTCACCGGGCGGGTCGTCATGACCCTGGCCGGGGGGCAGGACGTCTACCGGAGGAACCAATGAGCAATCGCCATCCGGCGCTGGCATCGCGCGAGGACGCGGGGCTGGTGATAATCGACGTGCAGGACGCCTTCGCACCCGTCATCGAGGGCTTCGACGACGTGGTCGCGAACTGCGGCCTGCTCGCGGAGGGCTTCGGCATCATGGGCAGGCCGGTCATCGTCACCGAGCAGTACCCGAAGGGGCTCGGCCACACGGTGGCGGCGCTGGCGCAGCGCCTGCCCGAGGGCACGCCGATCATCGAGAAGACGCGCTTCTCGGCCTGCGGGGTCGAGGGCTTCGAGGACGCCTACGACGCCGCGCGCTGCAACACCTGGGTGGTGTGCGGGGTGGAGGCCCACGTGTGCGTGAACCAGACGGTGCACGACCTGCTCTCCCGCGGCGCGTCGGTGCACGTGGTGGCCGACGCGGTGGGATCCCGCACCGGCTCGAACCGGCAGGCGGGCCTCGACAAGGCCGCGCGCGCCGGCGCCCACGTGACCTCCGCCGAGATGGTGCTGTTCGAGATGCTGGGCCAGGCGGGCGGCCCGGAGTTCAAGGCGATCTCGGCGCTGGTCAAGTGAGCACCGCGATCATCGTCCTCGAGGACGGCATGGTGCTGCCGTGCCGTTCGGTGGGAGCGCCGGGCACGGCGCTCGGTGAGATGGTGTTCACCACCGGCATGAATGGGTACCAGGAGGCCGTCACCGACCCCTCGTACCTCGGGCAGGTGCTCACCTTCAGCGCACCCATGATCGGCAACTACGGCACCGGGGACCAGGCGCTCGAGAGCGACCGCGTATGGCCCGCGGCCGTCATCGCCACGCGCATCGGGGATGCCCCGGGCGTGGCGGGGCCGGTGGGTTTCCGCTCATGGCTCGCCGCGCAGGGCGTGGTGGCAGTGGAAGACGCCGACACCCGGCGCCTCGTCCGGCACCTGCGCGATCACGGGGCGATGCGGGGCGGGGTCAGCACTGAGCTGGGTGTGGAGGAACTGCTTGCGCTGGTGCGCGAGCACCCGCATCTCGACGGACGCGATCTCTCGGTGGAGGCAGCCGGCGGCAGGAGGCGGCTCGGTGATGACGGGCCGACCATCGTCGCCGTGGACTGCGGCATGAAGCAGGGCATCCTGGCCGGGCTCGCCGGCGCGGGGATGCGCGTGGAGGTCGTGCCCGCGGGCACGACGGCCGACGAAATCCTGGCGCTCGGTCCCGACGGGGTGTTCATCTCGAATGGGCCCGGCGACCCGGCGGCGTGCGTGCCGGTGATCGACGCGCTCTCGGGCGTGCTGGGCAAGGTGCCGGTGTTCGGAATCTGCC
This sequence comes from Bifidobacterium breve, assembly GCA_945873475.1. GTDB lineage: Bacteria > Actinomycetota > Thermoleophilia > Miltoncostaeales > Miltoncostaeaceae > SYFI01. The sequence goes on from CAMCDF010000027.1 coordinate 10,014, forward strand.
TGGGGCACCAGCTGCTCTCGCACGCCCTGGGGCTGCGCACCGAGAAGCTGCCCTTCGGCCACCGCGGTGCAAACCATCCAGTGCAGAGGGCGGAGGACGGAGTGGTGGAGATCACGGTGCAGAACCACGGATACGCGGTGGTGGCCGACTCCCTGCCCGACGGCGTGCAGGTCACGCGCACCAGCCTGTTCGACGGCAGCGTGGAGGGCATCGCCGCGCCCGAGCTGCTGGCGGCCTCGGTGCAGTACCACCCGGAGGCACGGCCCGGTCCCCACGATGCCGCGTACCTGTTCCGCGCCTTCCGCGATCGGGTGGTCGCCTGATGCCGCGGCGCGACGACATCCGCACCATCATGGTGCTGGGCAGCGGGCCCATCGTCATCGGGCAGGCCGGTGAGTTCGACTACTCGGGCACCCAGGGGTGCCGGGCCCTGCGTGACGAGGGCTACCGCATCGTGCTGGTCAACTCGAACCCCGCCACGATCATGACCGACCCGGGAGTGGCGGACCGCACCTACGTGGAGCCGCTCGACGTGGAGGCCGCCGAGCGCATCATCCAGGCCGAGCAGCCCGACGCCATCCTGCCGACGCTCGGTGGCCAGACGGCGCTCAACCTGGCCATCGACCTGTCGGACGCCGGCGTGCTGGAGCGCCATGGCGTGGAGCTCATCGGCGCCGACGTCGACGTCATCCGCCGTGCGGAGGACCGCGACCTCTTCAAGGAGTGCATGCGTGAGGTGGGCGTGCCGGTGCTGGAGAGCCGGATCGCCACCGACCTGCCGTCTGCACGCGAGGCCGCTGACACCCTGGGCTACCCCATCATCCTGCGCCCGGCGTTCACCCTCGGGGGCGAGGGCGGCGGTGTGGCCCTCACACGGGCGGATCTCGAGCCGGTGGTCACGAACGCCCTGGCGGCGAGCCCGATCTCGCAGGTGCTCATGGAGCGCTCGGTGACCGGCTGGGATGAGATCGAGCTCGAGGTCGTGCGTGACCGCAAGGACAACGCGGTGATCGTGTGCACCATCGAGAACCTCGATCCGATGGGTGTGCACACGGGCGACTCGGTCACGGTTGCCCCCGCGATGACCCTCGACGACCGCGAGCAGCAGCTGCTGCGCGACGCCGCCATCCAGGTGGTGCGGGCAGTGGGCGTGGAGACAGGTGGCGCCAACGTGCAGTTCGCGCTCAACCGCCGCACGGGCGACATGGTCGTCATCGAGATGAACCCGCGTGTGTCGAGGTCGTCGGCGCTGGCGTCGAAGGCGACGGGCTTCCCGATCGCCCGCATCGCCGCCCGCCTCGCGGTGGGCTACACGCTCGACGAGCTGCCGAACGACATCACCAAGGTCACGCCCGCATCATTCGAGCCCACGCTCGACTACGTGGCCGTCAAGGTGCCCCGCTTCGCGTTCGAGAAGCTCACCGAGGATCGCGTTCCGCTGTCGACGTACATGCAGAGCGTGGGCGAGGTGCTGGCACTGGGGCGCACCTTCGGCGAGGCCCTCGGCAAGGCCATGTCGGCCCGCGAACTGGATGCCCGCCTCGACGAGCCGGATTCGGTGGACGAGGCGCTGGAGCGCCTGGCCAAGCCGTCGTGGGACCGCTTCGACCTGATGATCTGGGCGGCGCGTCGCGGCGCCACCGCCGCGCAGCTGAACGAGGCATCCGGGGTGCACCCGTGGTTCACCGGCGAGATCGTCGCGCTGGCCACCGCAGTGGACGACCTGCCCCCGGCGCTCGATGAGATCGATCACGACGCCATGCTCGACGCCCGGCGCCGCGGCCTGACCGACCGCGACATCGCGGCCCGCACTGGTGCCACAGAGGCCGAGGTGGGGCAGAGGCGGCACGCGCTGGGTGTGCTGCCCTCATACCGGGCCGTCGACACCTGCGCGGCCGAGTTCGCTGCCGTGACCCCGTACTACTACGGCACCTACGGCACGGAGGGCGAGGCCACCCCGCTGGATCGCCCGTCGGTGGTGGTGCTGGGCTCGGGCCCGAATCGCATCGGGCAGGGCATCGAGTTCGACTACTGCTGCGTGCACGCGGCCATGACGGCCCAGGAGCTGGGCTACGCGGCCATCATGGTCAACTGCAACCCCGAGACCGTGTCGACGGACCACGGGGTGAGCGACCGCCTGTACATGGAGCCGGTCACGCTCGACGCGGTGCTCGACATCTGCCTCGCCGAGAAGCCCGTGGGCGTCATCGCCCAGCTCGGCGGCCAGACCCCGTTGCGCCTGGCCGCCCCCCTGCAGGCGGCGGGGGTTTCCGTGCTGGGCACGCCGCCCGATCGCATCGACCTGGCCGAGGACCGTGGGCGCTTCGGCGCGCTGCTGGGCGACCTCGGCCTCAAGGCGCCCCCGTGGGCGATGGCCGAGGGGGAGGCCGAGCTGCTCGCGGCCGCCGAGCAGGTTGGCTATCCCGCGCTGGTGCGCCCCAGCTACGTGCTGGGCGGGCGCGCGATGGCAATCGTCTCGGCACCCGATGAGCTGCGCGCCTGGCTTGCCCGCGAGAAGCCCCAGGGCCCCGTGATGGTCGATCGCTTCCTCGCAGGGGCCACCGAGATCGACGTCGACGCGCTGTCCGATGGCGAGTCCACGTGGATCGCCGGCGTGATGGAGCACGTGGAGGAGGCCGGTGTGCATTCGGGCGACTCCGCCTGTGTGCTGCCCCCGCAGGGCATCGGCGATGCGGCGGTTGCCGACGTCAAGCGCCAGGCGGCGCTGCTCGCAGAGGCCATCGGCGTGAAGGGGCTGCTCAACGTGCAGTTCGCGCTGCGCGATGGCACCGCCTATGTGATCGAGGCGAATCCGCGGGCATCCCGCACCGTCCCGTTCGTGGCGAAGGCCACCGGCGTGCCGGTGGTGCGGCACGCGGTTCGCCTGATGCTGGGTGAGCGGATCTCCGACTTGGGCCTTCCGGCCGACTCGAGGATGTCCCACGTGGCCGTGAAGGAGGCTGTGCTGCCCTTCGCGCGGTTCCCGTGGGCCGACCCGGTGCTGGGGCCCGAGATGAGGTCCACGGGCGAGGTCATGGGTATCGGGGCCACGTTCGCCGAGGCGTTCGCGAAGGCCCAGAGGGGGGCACGGCAGGCCCTTCCGCGGCAGGGCACCGTGTTCCTGTCGGTGCGCGACGAGGACAAGCCCCGGCTTCCGGCGCTGGCCGCGGAGATCCACGCGGCCGGCCTTGCCATCGTCGCCACCGGTGGCACCGCCGCGGTCATCGCCGATGCCGGGGTGCCGGTGGGCGAGGTGAACAAGATCTCCGACGGCCCGCCGCACGTGGCCGATCTGATCCTGGGTGGTGAGGTCGCGATGGTCATCTGCACCCCGAGCGGGCGTGGCGATCGGCAGGACGGCGCCATCATCCGCCGGGCGGCGGTGCGCGCGGGCGTGCCGTGCATCACCACCATCGAGGCGGCGGAAGCCGCCGCGCAGTCGCTCGGGGTGGATCCATCGGTTGTCGCCCCGGTGGCGCTGCAGGACCTGGCCGCGCCCTGACACCCATGTCAGTGCCCTCGGGGCGCGGCTTGTGATGAACCGGGGGCGGGGGGTAATGTCGCCGCGATGGTGACTCCCTCAAAGGCCGGGCAGACGCCCCAGCGCTCTCTCGATCAGAGGATGGACGCGCTCAGGCGGGCCAATGAGATCCGCTCACTGCGGGCCCAGTTGAAGAAGGACCTCAAGTCCGGGGCCCTCGCCGTCGACGCCGTCATCGAGTCACCGCCCGACTACGTGTTGACCGCCAAGGTGTTCGACATGATCGTCGCGGCCCCGAAGTACGGGAAGGTCAAGGCCACCCGCCTCCTGAACCAGTGCCGCATCTCCCAGGGCAAGACCCTTGGCGGCCTGTCCGAGCGGCAGCGTGGCGAGTTGGTCGAACTCCTTCGCCTCCGGTAGCGCGCCGCACCCGCGTATTCGTGGTGTCGGGCCCATCCGGCGCCGGCAAGGGCACCCTCATCAAGGGCGCCCTCGAACGCATCGGCGACCTGGCCGTGGCGGTGTCGGCCACCACGCGGGCCATGCGGCCGGGCGAGGTCGACGGCCGCGAGTACCACTTCATGAGCAGGGCCGAGTTCGCCCGGCTCGTCGAAAGTGGCGCCTTCCTGGAGCACGCGGAGTTCGCGGGCAATCGCTACGGCACGCTGAACACCGAACTCGACCGCATCATGGACTCGGGTCGGTCGGTGATCCTCGAGATCGAACTGCAGGGCGCCCGCAACGTGCGCGTGGTGCGCCCGGAGTCGGTATCGGTGTTCATCGAGCCGCCGAGCCTCGAGGAGCTGGCGCGACGACTGCGCGCGCGCGCCACCGACGCCGACGAGGAGATCGAGGCCCGTCTCGAGGTGGCCCGGACCGAGGTGGCGGCGAAGGCCGAGTTCGACCACGTGATCCTCAACGATGAGATCGGGCGCGCCACCGACGAGCTCGTCTCGGTGATCGAGTCCGAGGTCGAGGTCGCGTCCGGGGGCCCGCAGGGCTAGCGTTCACGCCGTGGCCGAGATCCTGATGGGAGTTACGGGCGGCATCGCCGCCTACAAGAGCCTCGACGTTCTGCGGATGCTGCAGCGGCACGGGCACGGGGTGAGCGTGGTGATGACCCACACCGCCGAGCGCTTCGTGGGCAGCGCGTCGTTCGCCGCGCTGTCGCAGCGCGAGGTGGGAACCAGCATGTTCGGCGACGCCGACCAGCCCGGGTACCACCACCTCGACGTCAACGAGGGCAAGGACCTCATGCTCATCGCGCCTGCCTCGGCCAACACCATCGCGCAGATGGCGTCGGGCTTCGCCTCGAATCTGCTCACCTCGTGCTACCTGGCCTTCCGGGGCCCCGTGGTGGTGGCGCCCGCCATGAACACCTCGATGTGGCTCCACCCCGCGACGTCGCGGAACATCGAGACATTGCGGGCTGACGGCGTGCACCTGGTCGAGCCCGAGAGCGGCCTGCTGGCCGACGGTGCGGTGGGCCCCGGCCGGCTCGCCGAGCCGTCGTCCATCGTGGCCGCGCTCGAGGCCGTGCTCGGCGCATCTCAGGCGCGGAACGACCTGGCGGGCGTGAAAGTGCTGATCTCCGCGGGCGGCACGCGCGAGCCCATCGACGCCGTGCGATACGTGGGCAACAGGTCGAGCGGGCGCATGGGCTGGGCGCTGGCCGCCGCCGCACGCGACCGGGGTGCCGAGGTCGTGATGGTGCAGGCGAACGTCGACCTGCCGCGTGAGGGGGGCATCCGCTACATCGACGCGCCCACGGCGGCGGCCATGCGCGACGCCTGCCGGGCGGAATTCCCGTCGTGCGACATGCTCATCATGTGCGCCGCGGTGGCCGACTACCGGCCGGTGGCCGCGGCTGACGGCAAGCTCGACAAGTCGAAGGCCGATGCGCTCACCGTCGAGATGGAGCGCACCACCGACATCCTCGCCGAACTGGCCGCCCTGCGCGATGACCAGGTGCTCATCGGGTTCGCGGCCGAGCACGGCCCCGAGGGGCTGGAGCGCGCGCGCGGCAAGCGCACCCGCAAGGCGGTGGACATGGTGGTGCACAACGACGCGGCCACCGAGGGCGCTGCCTTCGAGGGGCCCGACAACGTGGTGACGATCATCGGACCGGGCGAGTCCGAGGCCGCGCTGCCCCGCATGAGCAAGCGGGAGTGCGCCGAGCGCATCCTCGACGCCGCCTGCCCGCTGGTCGACGCACGACCAGTGCGGGCGTAGCCCGCGTCCGGCCGCGGTACCCTCAGTACCGATGGACGACGGAGTCGGCGCATACGAATGGTTCCGCCGCGGCATGGAGCTCATGGAGTCGAGGGACTTCCACCCGGCGGCCGTGGCTCTCGAGCAGGCCAAGAAGCTCGAGCCCGACAAGGCATCGATTCGCGAGGCCCTCGGCCGCGCGTACCTGTCGACGCGCCAGTTCCAGCGCGCTGCCGATGAGTTCGAGGTGGCCGTGACGATCCAGCCCACCGATCACTACGCGCACTACTGCCTCGGGCGTGCCTATCGCGGCCTGGGCGATGACGACCGGGCCGACCGGCACTACGAGCTGGCGCGCTGCCTGGGGTCGAAGCTGGTGTAGGCGGTGGCCCCGGGGGGTGGACCCACCCCCTGGCCATCCGGCACCTCGAAGCCCAGCCGCAGGATGCCCTCGAAGCTCTCGTCCACGTAGGTCGAGAGCAGCCCCAGCAGCCCGTCCAGGCCGTCCGCGCCAAGCAGGGAGGTCTCGGCCTCGGCGATCATCCACAGGTCGCCGGCGTCATCCGCGGCGAATCGCCAGTGGCGCATGTCGAGGTTCTTCCGGAGGGCGCGCTTGTAGACGTCGGCATGGGCGCGATCGGGTCCCCGCATGAAGAAGGCCCGCATCGACAGCGTGCGCTCGCCCGCATGGGCGGCCACGGCGACCACGCCACGCTTCACCGACGGCACGCGGATCGACCATTCGTCGGCACCGAGCCTCTCGGCATCGACGCCGATGCC
>CAMCDF010000028.1 GCA_945873475.1 Bifidobacterium breve
CACGGCCTCGGCGATGTCCGGGTGGCGCACCAGGGCGCGGGCCAGGGTGCGCGAGGTGGTCTCGGTGAGCGCGAGCTTCTCGCGCTGCTCCACGGGCGCGGTCTTGTGCGAGATGCCGACGGCGACCAGGTGGGGCATCACGCGGCCTCAGCAGTGGCGGGCGCCAGGCCCAGCGCCATGCGCACCTGGGCGCGGCAGGCATCGGGGCCGTCGGCTGCGATCGAATCGACGATGCCGGAGTCGAGCAGGGCCTCCACGGCCGCGCGGCGCGACGCGATGTCGGGGTGGGCCGCCACGAGGTCGTCGCGGGTCTCGGCCAGCAGGCCGATGAGGCCGGCCCAGCCCGGGCCGAAGCGCTGCTGGAGGTCCTCGCGGATGCGGCGCGACACCACGGGGCTGGCGCCGCCGGTGGTGATGGCCACGGCGAGGTCGCCCTGTCGCATGAGCGCGGGGATGACCGCGGTTGATCCCCCGGGGTCGTCGGCCACGTTCACCTGGGCGCCCGCAACGAGGGCGTCGTCGCGCACGCGGCGGTTCACCGCGGGGTCGTCGGTGGCCGCGATCACCAGCACGGCGCCGTCGAGGTCGCCGGTCTCGTACCGACGCGCGTGGTGCTGGGCCACGGTGCCATCGGCCACCATCGCGGCCAGCGGCGCGGAGGCCTCGGGGCTGACCACGCGCACCCGGGCGCCGTGGGCCGCCAGCTTCGCCACGCGCTCGGTCGCCACCGCCCCGCCGCCCACAACCACCACGAGCCGGTCGGCAAGGTCGAGGAACACCGGGAAGAGGTCGCGGCCCATCAGGTGCGGTCCTCGGCGGGGTCGGGCTCGGCGTCCTTCTGCTCGCGTCGGTCGAGCATGCGGCTGATGGCCTCCACCTGACGGCCCACGCGCGCCGAGCGGGCACCCAGCACCACCACGTAGGCCAGCAGCAGGAACCAGATCACCGCGTAGGCCGCCACCACGTATTGCGCGCCGCCACTCATGCGTTCTCCAGTCGAAGTGCGAGCCGGCGCAACGCGCGCTCGGAGCGGCGCCCCACGAGGTCGAGCTCGAGGAGTGCGATGAACAGGGCGAGCATCGCGGCCTGGGAGACCACGAACCAGATCAGCATGGAGTCGGGCATGTTCGCGCCGCTGCCGGTGAACACCACGGGGTGCACGAACGACTCCGCCACGCGCACCGAATAGAACGAGAGGGGAACCGACGCGAACCCGGCGATGGCGTAGATGGCCGAGTAGCGCATCTTCCGGTCGTCCTCGGCCGACGACCTCAGCACGAAGTACGCGGCGTAGATGAGCACCACGATGAGGTAGGTCACCAGGCGCGGATCGCTCCACACCCACCACGTGCCCCACGATGCCTTTGCCCAGATGGAGCCGGTGATGACCACCAGCACCGACATGAGCAGGCCGATGCGGATGCTGGCCTCGCCCACGTCGTCCCAGCGGTCGTTGCGCGTGCGCAGGTAGAGGATGCCCGCCACGCACGACACCGCGAAGGCCACCAGCGACGTGATGGCGATCGCCACGTGGAAGTAGAAGATGCGCTGGATCACGCCCTGATCGGCGTCCTCGGGGGCCACCAGGAAGACCCCGATGGTCGCCGCGACCACCAGGATCGTCGCGAGGACGCCCCAGATCATCGCGGCGCGCTCGCCCGGTATGCGGGCAGGGCTGTCAGTCATCGAAGACGGCGTCATAGGTCGCGATGGAGACAAGGGCGAAAAGTATCGCGTATGCGGCGAGGAATAGGCAGTACCCACGCCATTCGCTCATGTCATGTGCCCCTCCCACCACGGCATGGGTGGCGCCGGCACCCGCGATGACCACGGGAACGAGCGCCGGCAGGAACAGCACGGGCAGGATCAGGTCACGGGCCCGGGTGAACAGGGCGAGGCCCGAGAACAGCGTTCCCGACAGGGCGATGCACAGGTTCGCCAGCAGCGCGGCGATGGCGATCCACCCGATGGAGTCCCAGTACGGGCCCTTCACGAAGAAGATGCCCACCAGCGGGATGACGATGATCTCGACGGCCGTCATGTACAGGAAGATGGCGATGGCCTTCGCGCCCAGCAGCACAACGCGGGGCACCGGCGACACCAGCAGGCCATCGAGCACCCGCTGCTCGCGCTCGGCCACGTACGACCGCCCCACGCCCAGCACCGCCGTGAACGCCAGCGTCACCCACATGAGACCGCCGGTGAAGCGCGTGAGGTCGTCGTCGCGCGTGCCGAAGCCGAACTGCAGGATGGCCAGCATGACGATGGCGAACAGCACCATGGCCACGATGGTCTCGCGCGTGCGCAGCTCGAGCCGGAGGTCCTTGCGCACCAGCGCCGTGAGCTGGCGCCGCCTCACGCGATGGCCTCTTCGTACAGGCGTCGCACGGCCGGCGGGTCGAGCCCGTCGGTGCGCTGGTCGAGCACCACGCGGCCGCCGCGCAGCACCACGATGCGGTCGGACACCCGCGCCACACGCTCGACCTCGTGGGTCACGATGACCGCGGCACGGCCGTCGTGCCTCGCCGCCTCGAGCTGGTCGTCCAGCAGCGCGCCGCCGCGGGCGTCGAGGCTGGCGTGCGGCTCGTCCAGCAGCAGCAGGCGCGGGCGGTGCAGCAGCATGCGCGCCAGCGCCAGGCGCTGCGCCATGCCGCGGCTGAAGGTGCGCACGGTGTCCTCGGCGCGCGCCAGCAGGTCGACCTGGTCGAGCAGGTCGAGGATGCGCTCGTCGAGGCCATCCACCCCGTACAGGTCGCCGTAGAGCTCGAGGTTCTGGCGGGCCGTGAGGTCGAGGTACACCAGCGGGTCGTGGGCCAGGTAGCCGATTCCCGTGCGCGCGGCGCGGGCGTGGTCGGGCACCTCGTGGCCCAGCACCACCAGATCGCCGGACTTCGGGCGGATCAGCGTGGCCAGCATGCGCAGCAGGGTGCTCTTGCCGGCCCCGTTGGCGCCGGCCAGCGCGACGCGCTCGCCCGGGACGAGGTCGAGGTCCACGCCATCCACGGCGCGACGCTCCCCGTACGCGTGCACCAGCCCGCGCGCGGTGACCATGGGCTCAGGCGACGGCCACCTCGGCGATCACGCCCGCCAGGAACACCAGTGACATCACGCCGTTGGCGGTGCCGAATGCGGCCTGGATGCGCGCGTCATCACCGGGGCGCACGGTGAGGTGCTCCCACAGCAGGATGACCGCGCAGGCTCCCACGCCCACGTAATAGGGCCAGCTCACCGACGCCGCGACACCCGCGACCGCGAGCAGGGCGATGGCGGCCAGATGAAGCCCGGCCGCCATGCGAAGGGCGCCGGCCTCGCCGAAGCGCACGGGCACCGACCGCACCCCGGCGCCGCGGTCGTGATCGACGTCGAGCAGTGCGTAGATGATGTCGAAGCCGGCGATCCATGCGGCCACGCCGGCCCACAGCAGCACGGGCGCCACGGCGAAGTCGCCCGTGACGGCGATCCACCCCCCGATGGGCGCGATGCCGATGGAAAGGCCCAGCACCAGGTGGCACGCCCACGTGAAGCGCTTGGTGTACGGGTAGAGCACGAACAGCGCCACGGGAACCGGCCACAGCCACCAGGTGATGCGGGGCAGCTGGCTGACGGCCACGAGCATGGCGGCAAGGCTGCCCCCGGCGAATACCCACACCTGGGCGGTGGTGAGGCGGCCGCTCGGCAGGTGCCGGCCGGCCGTGCGCGGGTTGGCGGCGTCGATGCGCCTGTCGATGATGCGGTTGAGGGCCATGGCCAGCGACCGGGCGCCCACCATGGCCAGCAGGATCCAGCCCAGCGTTGACCACGGCGGCACCGAGTTGGTGGCCATGAGGGCCCCGGCGAAGGCGAACGGCAGGGCGAACACGGTGTGCTGGAAGCGCACCATGCCGAGCAGCGCGGGGATCATGGCGAGGCCCGACGCGGGCTGCGCTGCGGGAGTGTGGCTGCTCACGGGCCCGATGCTAGGCCGCTGAGGGCCGCTCGGCGGGTCCGTAGCGCGGCGTGCCACCGGTGACGGCGGCCCAGAACTGGTTGCCGAAGTCGAAGTGCCACCACTCCTCCACGTACGCGCTGAGCCCCTGGGCCGTGAGCGCGTGGAAGAGCAGCCGGCGATTGCCGCGGGCGGGCATGTCGATGTCCTCCAGCGCCGCGGCACCGGCCTCGGGCACGAAGGCGTCGAATCCCGTTCCCAGGTCGAGCTCCACGCCATCTGCCGTCGCCAGGGTCAGGTCGACCGCTCCGCCCGTGAGGTGTGGCGGCGGGGCGTGGTGGCCCGGGTCGGGTGGCGTCACGTACGGCCTGGCCACCTGCTCGAGCTCGGCGCGGGAGAGGTCGGGGTACTGCAGTGAGAGATCCTCGACGTAGGCCTCGAACAGCGCGGACTGGGTGTCGATGGACCGCCAGCCGTCCCACACCAGCAGCACCAGACCGTCGGGCAGCGAGTCGGCGGCCCGCACCAGGCGATCGCCCAGGCCCTCGCGCACCCAGCACCCGGGCAGCGCCCCGGGCAGGCCCATGGCGAAGTAGCGGGAGTCCTCGAGGATGCGCGGACCCAGCTGGGCCACCGGCACCAGGGGCTCGTCGACGGCATCGATGGGGATGTCGCGCCAGCCGGCGGGCTGCGACAACCGCGGCATCGGCTGGTTCATGCGCGGGTCGGGCGCGGTCACGACAGGCCCCATTCCGCCGCCTGCACGCGGGGGCCGGGGTCATCCCCGGCCAGCACCGCCAGCAGTCGGGCGCCGCGCGCGGCGAGTGCCCGTGCCACGGCAGCCCCGTAGCCGCGCGATGCACCGGTCACGAGGACGCGCGAGCCGTCGAGGTTCGCGCCGTCCGCGGCCATCAGGGGTTCTCTGCGCCCCCGTCGGCGGGCGTGGCCGGGCCCTTGCCCTGGGCGGGCGGCGTGCCCTTCACGGCCGGGGAGATCTCGCGGATCTGGCTGTCGGGCTTGATGCCGGCGAACTTCGCCACGTAGGCCGAGACGTCGTCGGCCTCCTGCCCGGTCACCAGGTTCTGCGGCATGGCCACCGGGTACGAGCCCGGCTTGTTGGGCTGCGGGGCGATCTCGATCCAGCGCTTGACGACCCCGTAGAACTGGGTCTGCTCGAAGCCCGACTCACGGGCCGACCGGAAGGCGTCGTCGAGGTTCGGGCCCGAGATGCCCTTGGTGTCGGCGTCCTGCATGGTGTGGCACCCGCCGCACGACTTGATGAAGGCGGCCTTGCCGGCGTCGGTGTCGGCCGTGGCAAGGGTGTTCTCGGCGCCGCCGCAGCCGGACAGGGCGAGTGCACCACCCACGAGGGCGAGCGCGACGGACGAAGCCAGGAGTCGTGAGCGCAACGGGATCCCTAGATGACGTAGACGAGGAAGAACAGGAGCACCCAGACGATGTCGACGAAGTGCCAGTAGTACGACGCCGCGGTGAGCGGGGTGTTGTACGAGTGCGAGAAGTCGTTGCGGTAGGCGCGCTTGAGGCACAGGCTCAGCAGGATGAGCCCCACCAGCACGTGCGCGCCGTGGAAGCCGGTGAGCGTGTAGAAGGCGCCGCTGAATGCGCGGTCCTGCGGCGTGAAGCCCAGGTGCGCGTACTCGTTCAGCTGCACGATGAGGAACGTGCCGCCCATAAGGATCGTCACCCACAGCCCGCGGATGAGGCCCTTGTTGTCGCCCACGGCAAGGCGCTTCTCGCCCCACCACAGCACGAACGACGACGCGACCAGGATGAGCGTGTTCACCAGGGTGAGCAGCACCGGAAGCTTGAACGGCTCGCCGTCCTGCTTCAGGGGCGGCCAGGTCTCGTTGGCCACGCCGTACCGGATGAAGAAGTACGCCGTGAACAGCGAGGCGAACAGCATGAGCTCGGAGCCGATGAAGAGGATCATCGCCAGGAGCGCCGCGTTCATGTGGCCCTTCTGCTTGGGCACGTGTCCTGCTGTGGTCGCCATGCCCTAGGCCCCCGCCGCCGCGCCGATGTTGACGGTCTCGACGGGCACGTCGCCGGCTGCGGCCTCGGCCGCCTCTGCCAGCGCCCGGGCCTCGCCGTTGACGCCGGCGATGATGATGCGTGACGGCTTGTAGGCGCCCACGGCCAGTGGCAGCGCCACCGATGGGGCGTCGTCCATGACCTGGCCCTCCACCGCGACGCCGGTGTTGACGAGGGCGTTGACGGTGGCCGTCATGCCTTCCCCTGCCTGGCGGCGGAGCTCGGTGGCCTCGGTGCCCCAACGCGGGTCCGGCAGGTCGAGCGGGGCCACCACGGTGAACCGTGCGGGCTCGGCGTCTGCGCGTGCGCGCACCAGGGTGGCCAGCGCCTCGGCGCCGATGGCATCGGTGGCGACAACCATGACCAGCGGCAGGGCGGATGCCCCGGCGATGGCGCGGGCGTCGTTGGCCGGCACCAGCACGTGGCTGATCGGCGCAGCGGTGGCCTTGCGGATCTTGTCGACGGAGTCGCTGCGCATCCAGGCGCTCTCCGACAGGGGAAGCGTGGCCACGATGACCTCGTGGGCCTCGGCGGCCGTTGCGGCCTGCGCGGCCACCTCGACCACGTCGCCGTCGGCCACGCGGCCGGTGGCCGACACCCCGTACTCGGCGAGGATCGCCAGGGTGGTCGCCAGGCGCCGCTGGGCGATGACGCGGTCGCCATCCTCCACGGGCACCACGAGCTCGAATGACCACAACCCATCGGCATTGCGCGCTCTGATCTCGTCGATCAGGGTCTGCGATGTGAGCGTCTGGTTGGCCACCACCACCACCGGGTAGCGGGTGTCCTCCTTCAGCTCACCGCCGAACTCCTCGGGTGCGAACACCACGGCGTGGCGCGCGTCGGGGATTCCGTACTGGTACGGGCCACCCACGACCTGCGGGACCGCGTCGAAGTTGAAGAGCGGCGGGGGCGACGACACCATCCACTCGAGGGTCTTGCCGCGCCAGGGGTTCCATGGCGCCTTCGGACCCGACTTCCACGACACGACCATGTTGTAGAAGAAGATGATCGTGGCGATTCCGAGCATGTACGAGCCCACGGTCTCGATGGCGTTCACCGTCGCGAAGCGCGGGTCGTAGTCGGCCACACGGCGGGGCATGCCCTGGAGGCCCTGCCAGTGCATGGGGAAGAACGTGATCTGCGTGCCCACGAACGTGAGCCAGAAGTGCCACTGGCCCAGGCGTTCGTTGTACATCTTCCCGGTCATCTTCGGGAACCAGTAGTAGAGCCCCGCGAAGACCGTGTACACGGTGCCGCCGTACAGCACGTAGTGCAGGTGGGCGGTGACGAAGTAGGTGTCCGACACCTGGATGTCCGCCGGCACGATGCCGTTGAACACGCCCGAGAGACCGCCGATGAGGAAGGTGAACAGGAAGCCCAGGGCCCAGAGCATGGGCGTCTTCAGGTGCAACTTGCCCTTCCACAGGGTGGCGAGCCACGACCACATCTTCACGCCGGTGGGCACCGCGATGATGATGGTGGTGACCATCATCGGCACGCGCAGCCAGGCGGCCATGCCCGACACGAACATGTGGTGCGCCCACACGCCGAAGCCCAGCACCGCGATGGCCACCATCGAGAACGCCATCGCGCGGTAGCCGAAGAGTGGCTTTCGGGCGAATGTGGCGATGACCTCGCTGATGATGCCGAAGCCCGGCAAGAGCATGATGTACACGGCCGGGTGCGAGTAGAACCAGAAGATGTGCTGGTACATGATGATGTCGCCGCCCTGGTCGGGCACGAAGAAGTTCGTGCCCATGATGCGGTCGAACATCGTGAGGAACTGCGAGCCGGCGATGAACGGCGTGGCGAACACGGCCAGCACCGAGGTGACGCCGGTGGCCCACGCGAGGATCGGCATGCGCCAGATGGTCATGCCGGGGGCGCGCATGGTGACGATGGTGGCCAGGAAGTTGATGGCCGTCGCGATGGATGACGCGCCTGCGAACTGCACGCCCAGCTCGAAGAGCGTCTGGCCCATGGTGCCCTGGCTGGCCAGCGGCGGGTAGGCCGTCCAGGCCGACGAGAACATGCCGGTGAAGACGCTGGCCAGGAACAGGAAGCCCGCGACCGGCAGGAACCAGAACGACAGGGCGTTCAGGCGGGGGAACGCCATGTCCTTGGCGCCCAGCATGATGGGCAGCACGTAGTTGGCGATTCCGCCGAACACCGGCACGGCGAACACGAAGATCATCAGCGTGGCGTGCATGCTGAGGAACCCGTTGTAGGTCTCCCCGTCGGCGAACTGCATGCCGGGAGCCGCGAGCTCGGTGCGGATGAGCAGCGCCATGATGCCGCCGCAGACCATGAAGAACAGGGTCATGGCCAGGTACTGGATGCCGATGACCTTGTGGTCGGTGTTCAGCCGGAAGTACTGCTTCCAGTTGCTGACGCCGTGGAAGGAGTGGTCCTCCTTCGAGATGTCGCCGCCCTTCGACCAGTGCAGCCAGAAGTCGAAGCAGCCCATGCCCCAGAGGAAACCGATTCCACCGAGCAGGCCGGCCACGCCGCCGTACACCGCGCCGTCGTACAGGGGCTCGAAGCCGAAGATGGAGCGGAGCAGGAACAGCAGGAGGAACGAGAACAGGACCGCGCCGACGGTGCCGTAGAACGCGCGGATCCACCAGTACGAGACGGGCCGCGGGTCCTCATGGTGCTCGTGGCCGCCGTGGCCACCACCGGGAGCATGTGCGGGAGCGGGTGCGTGAGTTGCCATGTCTGGTTCGCTCGGTCTCGGTTGGGCTTACTTGATGGACTCGACGAAGGCGACGACGTTCGCGAGGTCGGTTCCCGTCGCGAGGCCGCCGGGCATTGCGCCCTTGCCGTTCTTGATCTGCGTGCGCAGCTCGTCGGTGGTCAGCTTGGTGCCGACGATCTTCGGCCCGACGCCCGCCTTGGCGCCGAGTTCGGCGTGGCAGCCCGAGCACTTGGCCTCGAAGACCACCTTGCCGGCCGCGACGTCACCGGGCGCGGTCTCAAGCGTGGCGGCGGCGGCAGAGGCGGCGGCCGTGGCCTTCACCCCGGCAGTGGCGCGGGCGATCCAGGCGGAGTACTCCTTCGCCGAGACGACCTTGACCTGCGACCGCATGACGCTATGGCCCACTCCGCAGAGCTCGGCACAGATCACGGGGTAGGTGCCCTGCTTGGTGGGGGTGATCCAGAGCTTGTGGGTGATGCCCGGGACGGCGTCGCCCTTGATGCCGAACTCCGGCACCCAGAAGTCGTGGATCACGTCGCGGGCACGCAGGTTCAGCTGCACCTGACGGCCTTCGGGAACCACCAGCGTGCCGGTCTCGATGCCGGCATCGGGGTAGCCATACGTCCAGTTGAACTGCTGGGCGTACACGTCGACGTTGAGGCGGTCGGCGGCCAGGGCCTCGTTGCGGTCGAGCACGATGTACCCGTACACGGCGACCACGATGAGGAAGATCGACGGCACGACCGTCCAGACCACCTCAAGCGTGGTGTTGCCGTGGATCGGCGGGCCGTCCTCGAGGTCACCGTCCTTCGCGCGCCACTTCCACACCGCGTACACGAGCACCGCGGTGACGATGACGAAGAAGATGAGGCTCGACCAGAAGAGGAACCACAGCAGGGTGAACGTGCGCTCGGCCTGCTCGCTGTCGGCAGGCGGGAGCCAGTCGATCAGGAGCGCCTGCCCCGCCGTGAGGGCTGCGACGATGATGCCGATGACGGCAAGCGGAAGGAACGGAACGTTCTTATACACAGCCGGGAATCCTAGTCAGGTGGTGGGTCGCACTCGACGCAGCGATGGGCACATTCCGCCCCTTGTTCGGGGGTCCTGTTGTCCCTGATGCGGCATCCGTGAAAACCCGGGGTCAGGTGGGAGCGGCCGGTCTGCGCACGAGGGGCGTGGCGGCCAGCACCCCGCAGCCCACGAACAGCAGCCCGCCGATGATGAGGGGCGAGCCCACGCCGACCTCCTGGAAAAGGGCGGTTGCGGCGATGGGGGCGATGAGCCGCGCCAGGCCGCCGGCCGAGGCCATTACACCGAGGATGCCGCCCTGGTCGTCGGCAGGAGCCCGCTGCGACACGATGGCGCTGATGGTGGGGAAGGTCAGGCCCGATCCCAGTGCCAGCAGCACGAGCACGGGGAACAGCGCCCACAGTTCGGTGGTGAACCCCATCAGCAGCAGCGAAACGGCCGTCAACCACAGGCCGGCGCGAAGCACGGGCCACTCCCCCACCCTCTTGGTGAGCCTGTGGACCAGCCCGCCCTGCACGATGGCGGCGAACACCCCGATGAACACGAACACCAGGCCGGTCTCGGTGAGGCCGAAGCCGAACCGGCGGTTGCCGAACAGCGAGAACACCGACTCCATGCCGATGAAGCCGAGGCTGCCGATGAACGAGATCCAGATCAGCGGCCCGTAGTCGCGTGATGCCACGGCGCGGAACAGGGACGTCCAGCGTGCCTGCTTCGCGCCCTCGCGGGTTCCCGGCACGCGCGACTCGGGCAGGCGCTTCCAGGCGATGGCGAAGTTGGTGAGCGCCGCGGCGGCCGCGAGGATGAACGGTGCCCGCGGGTCGATGGCCGCGAACAGCCCGCCGATGCCCGGGCCGATGATGAAGCCCAGGCCGAACGCCGCGCCGATGAGGCCCATGCCGCGCACCCGGTCCTCGTCGGTGGTGATGTCGGCCACGTAGGCCTGCGCGGCGGCGTACGAAGCGCCCGAGATGCCGTCGAGGATGCGCGCGAGGAACAGCACCCACAGTGCCGGGGCGAACCCGAACATGAGCCAGGCCACCGATGAGCCCAGCAGCGACCCGAGGATCACCGGACGGCGCCCGAAGCGGTCGGACACCCGGCCCCAGATGGGCGCGAAGATCAGCTGCATCAGTGCGTACACGCCCGTGAGCAGGCCGATCTCCACCACCGACGCGCCGAACTCCTCGGCGTACAGGGGCACCAGCGGAATCACGATGCCGAAGCCGATCAGGTCGATCAGCACCGTCGAGAAGACGATGCCGAGGGGCGTGCCGAAGAACGCCAGCCCACCGAAGCCCCGCCGGGCGGATCCCCTCACAGTGCGGCGTCCACGGCGACCACCACGAAGAGCAGCGCCAGGTACAGCAGCGAGTAGTGGAACGTGAGGGCCGCCCAGGGCCGCGACGTGTCACCGCGCCACAGCTGCCAGGCCATCCAGAGGAAGGGGACGCCGAGCACGATGGCGCCCACCAGGTACAGCAGGCCGGCGCCGGCCGCGTAGGGCAGCAACGTCGTTCCCAGCATCACCACGGTCCAGAGCAGCACCTGGGTGCGCGTGGCCTGCTCGCCGTACACCACCGGCAGCATGGGGACCCCCGCCTGCGAGTAGTCCTTGCGCAGCATCAGGGCCAGGGCCCAGAAGTGCGGTGGGGTCCACACGAAGACGATGGCGAACAGCAGAACGGCCCCGAAGGTGAGGTCGCCCGTGACGGCCGCCCAGCCCACCAGGGGCGGCACCGCCCCCGCCGCGCCGCCGATGACGATGTTGTGGATGGTCGTGCGCTTGAGCCACAGGGTGTACAGCCCCACGTACAGCAGCACGCCCACGAACGACAGTGCGGCGGCAAGCCACGTGGTGAGGAAGCCCAGCACCAGCACGCTGGCCAGCACCAGGCCCAGCCCGTAGGCAAGCGCGGCGGCGGGTGAGATGCGGCCCGCCACGATGGGGCGGCGATCGGTGCGGTCCATCACGGCGTCGATGTCGCGGTCGACGAACTGGT
Organism: Bifidobacterium breve; assembly: GCA_945873475.1. Lineage (GTDB taxonomy): Bacteria > Actinomycetota > Thermoleophilia > Miltoncostaeales > Miltoncostaeaceae > SYFI01. Next base: position 11,711 of record CAMCDF010000028.1, read on the forward strand.
TGATGGTGTTGGCGCCACCGGCCGACAGGTAGCCCCCGACGACGGTCCACAGGATGAGCCAGCCGCCCGGCACGCCCTGCTCCGCCGCGAACATGGCGCACACGGTCGTGACCAGCAGCAGCGAGATGATGCGCGGCTTCGTCAGGGTGACGAGGTCGCGCAGCAGGCCTGGCGGCGCAGCCACGGGCTCGGCGGCGGCGGTGCTCACGGCATGATCCAGGCCGTCCACGCCACCAGCGCAACCGACATCGCAAGCGGCAGGACGAGCCACAGCGTCTCGGTGGAGCTGCTGGCACCGCGCGCCAGCGGGGCACGCATTCCCCACATGCTGCGGATGATTGCCAGCCCTGCGCCCACGACGAGCACGGCGGCGATGATGAGCACGAGTGCGCGCACGACGGCCGAGGATAGTGAAGCGCCGGGGGCCGACGGGTCCGGGTTCGGGTTGACGTTCGGCCCCGAAGGCGGCACCGTGCGGGGTCATGGACTCCCGCAGCGACGTCGTTGTGCTGGGGGCGGGGCCCGCGGGCCTCGCCGCGGCGCTGCGCGCCGTGAGGTCGGGGGCGTCCGTGACACTGGTCGAGGCGGGCGACCAGGTGGGCGGTCTCTGCCGCACCATGCGCTCGGAAGGCTGCCGCTACGACCTGGGCGGGCACATCCCGTTCCTGCGGTCGGACGACCGGGTGAGGTGGGCCGAGGACCTGCTCGGAACCGACCTGATCTGGGTCGACCGTCCGGTGGCACGCGTGGAGGACGGCCGCATTCGCCCGGGGCGCTACATCGACCAGCAGCCGCAGCGCGTGGACGACGCCGTGATGCCCGACGGCACGGCGGCCGGCGAGCTGGGGGCCACCGTGGGGGCGGCGTTCCGCGACCGCGTGGTGCGGCCCTACATGGAGAAGGTCGACGGCTGGACGCTGGAGGTCATCGCCGCGGATCGCGCGGTGAAGCTGCGCGACGAGCAACGTGCGCCGGACGGCTTCTGGTTCCCGCCCGGCGGCATCGGAACGTTGATGGACGCCATGGAGCAGACAATCCGCGACGCGGGCGGCGACGTGCGGCTGGGCACTCCCATGACATCGCTTCGCCATGCGGGCGGCCGGGTGACGGGCGTCGAGGTGGGTGGCGGGAACCCCGGGTTCATCGAGGCCGGATCGGTGATATCGGCGGTGACCCCGGGTCTGGTGGTGCGTGCTGCAGACCCCGCCGCGCCCGAGGGCCTGCTGCCCGACATCACCATGCGCGCGGTGGCCCTGGTGTACCTGGTGGCCGACCGTGACCCCGTGGGCGAGGAGGCCTGGATCCAGGTGTCCGACCCACGGGTGCCGTTCTCGCGCATCGCGGAGTTCGTCAACTGGGACCCCGGCATGGTGCCGGCGGGGCGCACCGTGCTGTGCGCCGAGGTCTACGGCTCGGGGGCCCACGACGACCCCTGGTGGTCGCTCGACGACCAGGGGCTGGCCCGGGCCGTGGCCGGGGCGATGGCAGACCCCCTCGGCTGGGTGGACGACCCCTCGGCGTTCCGCATGCTCGGCGTTGTGCGACTGCCCCGGGCCTACCCGCTGGTGGAGGCCTGGAGAGTCAAGGAGGCCATGCAGGCGCCGCTGTGGCTGTCGTCGCTGGATGGTCTCGAGCTCGCCCGCGGCGGCACGGTGGTGACCGCCATCGAGGCCGGGGAGTCGGCCGCCGATCGGGCGGGCGGCGCCGTGATGGCGGGCGCGGCGTGACCACCACGGCCGCGGGGCTGGCCGACCGCCTTCGCCAGCTGCTGGGCCCCGACCGTCTGCTCGAGGGCGACCTCGCCCGCAACATCTACTCGCACGACGGCTCCATCGTGGGCGGGGACTGCGGCATGGTGGCCCTGCCCGAGACCACCGACGAGGTGGCGCAGTGCATGCGGCTTGCCCATGCGGCGGGCATCGAGGTGACCCCACGGGGATCGGGCACCGGGCTCACCGGCGGGGCGGTGCCCCTGGATGGCGGGCTGGTCATCTCGCTGGCCCGCATGCGCGACATGGACGAGGTCGACGTGGCCAACTCGTGCGTGTGGGTGCAGCCGGGGGTGCTGAACCTCGACGTGAGCACCGCCGTGGCGCACCTGGGGCTGCACTACGCACCCGACCCGTCGAGCCAGCAGGCCTGCTCGATCGGCGGCAACGTGGGCACCAACGCCGGCGGGCCCCACTGCCTGGCCTACGGGGTCACCGTGCAGCACGTGCTGGGCGTGGAGATGGTGCGCCCCGACGGCGAGGTGGTGGTGCTGGGGGGCGCGGCGCCCGACCCGCCCGGCTACGACCTGCGCGGCGTGGTGGTGGGCGCCGAGGGCACGGTTGGCGTGGTGACGCGCGTGCTCCTCAGGCTCACGCCGCTGCCCCCGGACGTGCGCACGATGCTGCTCGACTTCGCCACGGTTGCCGAGGCATCGGCCGTGGTGCAGGCCATCATCGCCGCGGGGGTCATCCCGGCCGCGCTCGAGATGATGGACCGCAACATGGCGCTGGCCGTGGAGGAGTTCGTGCACGCGGGCCTGCCCACCGACGCCGCGGCGCTGCTGCTGGTGGAGGTCGACGGAACCCCGGCCGAGGTGGTCACGTTCACCGAGGTGGTCGAGCGCGTGGCCCGCGAGCACGGGGTGCGCACGGTGCGCGTGGCGCAGGACGAAGAGGAGCGCGCGCTTCTGTGGAAGGCCCGCAAGACGGCCTTCGGCGCAGTGGCGCGGGTGAAGCCCTCGTACTACCTGCACGACTGCGTGGTGCCGCGCACCAAGCTGGTGGAGATCATGGAGGCCATCGGCGAGATCACCGAGCGCGAGGGCGTGATGTGCCTCAACGTCTTCCACGCCGGCGACGGCAACCTGCACCCGATCATCGCGCTCGACCGCAGCGACCCCGACGAGACCGAGCGGGCCATGCGCGCGGGCGACCAGATCGTGCGCGCCTGCGTGGCGATGGGCGGAACGCTGTCGGGCGAGCACGGCATCGGCGTGGAGAAGCGCGACTACATGCCGCTGGTGTTCGACCACGACGACCTGCAGGCGCAGGCATGCGTGCGGCTGGCCTTCGACCCCGACGGCCGCATGAACCCCGACAAGGTGCTGCCCACCGGCACGCGGTGCGGCGAGGTGGGCCTGGCCGACTCGCAGGTTCCCGAGGGCACGTGGATCTGACCCCCGGCACGCGCGAGGAGATGGCGCAGGCGCTGGCGGCTGCCACGCGCGACGGCCGGGTGGTGGACATCCGGGGCGCGGGCCTGCACTCACGGCGCGGCCGCCCATTCGATGCCGACCAGGTCATCCACACCAGTGGCCTCGCGCGCATCGTCGACCACATCCCCGACGACATGACCATCACGGTGGAGGGCGGGGTGACCGTGGGCCAGGTGCTGGATGCCGCGGGCGCGCACGGCCAGGGCTGGCCACAGGCACCGGCGCAGCCCGGGGCCACCGTGGGCGGGGTGCTGGCGGCGGCCGTGAGCGGCCGGCGCAGGCTCAGGTTCGGTCCGGTGCGTGACTCCCTGCTGGAGGTGGTGGTGGCCACCGGCGACGGGCGCATCGTGAAGGGCGGCGGTCGCACCGTGAAGACCGTGACCGGCTACGACCTGCCCAGGCTGCTGACGGGATCTCTCGGCACCCTCGGGGTGATCGTGCAGGCCACCCTGCGCCTGTGGCCGCTGCCCATGGCCGAGCGGTGGTTCACGGCGCGGGGCGACGACGACGCCATGCTGGCGCTGGCGCAGCGCGTACTGCAGCAACTGCACCGCCCGACGGCGGTCATCCTGCGCCCCGGGGCGCTGCACGTGTGCCTCACGGGGGTGCCGGGCGACGTCGTGCCGCCCGAGGGCATGAGCGAGGGCGACGAGCCCGCCATGCTCGAGGGGCCCGGCATGGTGGAGGCCGGCGTGCCCCCCGGATCGCTGCCCGCCTTCGCCCGACGCCTGGCCGGCGATGGTCGCGCGTTCGAAGCGTGGATGGGCACCGGGGTGTGCATGGTGCCGGTGGCATCGCCCGGCGAGGTGGTGGCGGTGCGCGACCTGGCGATGCTGCACGGCGGCCACGCCCAGGTGGTGGATGGCGACGACGCCCTGCGCGCCGACCCATTCGGGCCCGTGCCGGCAGGGGCCGACATCATGCGGCGCATCCGCGACTCGTTCGACCCCGCCGGCATCCTGTGCCCCGGCCGCTTCGCGGCCGCCGAGGCGGTGCCCGCGTGAGCACCGGATGGAAGCCCGGTCTTCCGGCGCCCACGCATGACGACCTGAACTCATGCGTGCAGTGCGGCCTGTGCCTTCCCCACTGCCCCACCTTCCGCGTGACCGGCCTCGAGACCTCATCGCCCCGCGGCCGCATCGCGGCCATGCGATCGGTGCAGGCGGGCGAGACCCCCGTGCAGGGCGACTTCACGCGCTTCACCGACGAGTGCCTGGCCTGCCGCGCGTGTGAGTCGGCATGCCCGTCGTCGGTGCCATACGGACGCCTGATCGAGGCCGCGCGAATCCAGACCGAGGCCGCCCGGCCCGCGGGCCAGCGCGCAGTGCGCCGAGCCGGCATCAGCGGCGTCATCGGG
>CAMCDF010000029.1 GCA_945873475.1 Bifidobacterium breve
TGCTGCCGGTGCTGGTGGGGGTCGCCCTGGCGGCCGTGTACCTGGCGGGCATCCTCGCCGCGTCCGGGCAGGCCCAGGACCGCGCCCGCGCGCGGGCCATGATGGCCACCGGTGAATCGGGCGCCATGGTCGCGGTGTCGGGCACGGCCAGGTGGCCGGGGGTCTCACTGCCGGGCCTCGGGCGCGGCACTTCGCTCGTGCGGGCCGCGGTGCGGGCACCATGATGCGTGGCCTGCGCCCGGGGCTGCGCCGCCAGCAGGGGCAGGCGATGCCCGTGGTGCTGGCCGTGGCAGCGGTGGCCCTGGCGTGCGTACTTGGCCTTGGGGCGGTGGGCGGCCTGCGCGTGGCATCCGGCGGCGCGCGCCTGGCCGCTGACCTCGCCGCCCTGTCAGCGGGGCGGGCCCTGCTCGGGGCGATCCCCGCTGCGCTCGTCGACCCCTGGGGCGTGCGGCACCACCTCGCGAAGGCGGCGTCGCAGGCCGCGGCGGCGTCGGCCCGGGGCACGGGTGCCACTGTCACCGCTGTGCGCCTTCTCGGCGACGGTGCCCTGCCGATGCAGGTCGAGGTGCGCGTTGCCCGCCGGGGCCCGCTGGGCGTGCGGGTATCGGCAACGGCCAGGGCCGGCCTGGCCGCCACCGCCACGGCGGCGGGGGGTCCGGTGGGGTGGGCCAGCGGGGGCGGCTACACCGGGCCGGTCGTGTACCGCGATGGCAAGCCGATGTGCCCTGCGGTGGCTGCGGCCTTCGACCTGATGGATCGCGCGGCCCGCGCGTCGGGGTTCGACCTGGTGGTGGTCAGTGCGTTCCGGTCGGACGCCGAGCAGGCCGTGCTGTTCGCCAGGCATCCCGACCCGAAGTGGGTGGCGCCGCCCGGGCGCAGTCGCCACCGCGACTCCACCGAACTCGACCTGGTGGTGAGCGGGGGCATCCACGCGTGGCTCACCCGGCATGCCGGTGCCTTCGGGTTCGTGCAGCGGTACTCGTGGGAGCCGTGGCACTGGGGGTTCCTGCCCGGCTGCGGAGTCGGCGCTGCGGGCTCGGCCCGCCCTGCGGGCGCAGCCGGGGCCATGGCGACCCCTGCGGGGGGCATGCAGTCCTGGGTGCCCGGGCGCTACAGGGATGTCATCGCGCGTTCGGCCCGGGCAGCGGGCATCGCCCCCACGCTGCTCGCGGCCCTGCTGAAGGCGGAGTCCGACTTCGACCCCCGGTCGGTCAGCAGCGCGGGGGCGCAGGGCATCGCCCAGTTCATGCCGGGCACGGCCCGAGGCATGGGCGTGGACGACCCCTTCGACCCGGCTCAGGCCATTCCGGGTGCCGCGCGGCTGATCGCCAGCGGCATCCGGGAATTCGGCTCGGTGCCGCTGGCGCTGGCTGCGTACAACGCGGGCGGGGGAGCGGTGAGGCGCTACGGGGGCATCCCGCCCTACGCCGAGACGCAGGCATACGTGGCGAAGGTGCTCGCGCTGGCGGGGCAGGGCGGCGCCCTGGCGGGCGGTGGTGCATCCGTGGTGCTGATGCGGGCGGGGTCGTTGCTTGCCTGACCGCCCTTCGTACCGGCCGACGGCCGGAGTAGACATGCCCCATGCGGGCGATCCCCCGGTATTCGCTTGTCGGGCTGTTGGCGCTGGGCGCCGTCGTCGCGGCGGCCCCCACCGCGCAGGGCCAGGAGGCCGCGCCGGTCGATTCGACGGCGCCGGCGGCCCCTGTCACGCCCACCACGCCCACCACTGGGACGACCCCGGTCGCGCCCGAGGTGCCGGCCGCGCCGATCGACCTGACCATCGAGGCCAACGGCGACTTCCTGGTGCACAAATCGGTGTGGGAGGGTGCTGCCGCATTCGCCGGCGGTCGCGGCTACGACTTCGCGCCGATGTTCCGCCAGGTGCGGCCGTACATCGCGAAATCCGACCTGGCCCTGTGCCATGTGGAGACGCCCCTGACCCCACGTGCGCCCAGGGGCTACCCCGTGTTCAGCACCCCCGCAGCCCTGGCGCGGGCCATCAAGGCCACCGGCTGGGATGCCTGCTCGACGGCCTCGAACCACACCCTCGACCAGGGGCAGTACGGGGTGGACGCCACCATCGCCGCCCTGCGGCGCCACGGCATCGCCCATGCGGGCTCGGCGTCGTCGGCCTCCGGCGCCCGGCGCATCGCGATGCTCGAGGCCAAGGGCGTGAAGGTGGCATTCCTCGCCTACACGCAGATCAGCAACGGCCAGCCCATGCCCCATGCGTGGTCGATGAAGTGGGCCTCGCCCCGTGCGATCGTGGCCGACGCGCGGCGCGCGCGGCGCGAGGGCGCCCAGGTGGTGGTGGTCAACGTGCACGGGGGCGACGAGTACGGCCATGCGCCGAACGCGGCGCAGACGTCGCTTGCCGATGCGCTCATGCGATCGGGGGCGGTGACCGCCATGGTGGGCCAGCACGTGCATGTGGTGCAGCCCATCCGCCGCGTGCGGGGCGTGCCCGTGGTGTTCGGCGAGGGCAACTTCCTCTCGGGCCAGGGGGCGTTTGCCGGCATGCCCGCGGTGACGGGTGATGGCTACATGGCCCTGCTGCGAATCCGGGTGGAGCCGGATGGCCGCAGCCGCCTGCGGCGCGTGGACTACGTGCCGGTGTACGTGCAGCGCCCTGGCCCGGTGGTGGTTCCCGTGGGTGCGGCCCTGCGCCGGGGTGGCGGGCCGGCAGCCGAGTACCGGGCGTCGTGGCGTCGCACGGTGGGAGTGGTGGGGCGGGGGCCCATGCACGGGCCCTGGGACCGCGCCGAGCCCTGACCGCACGGCGCCCGGGCGCACCTATACTCGGCCGCATGGGCAACGAGCCCCTCCGCGACCAGCTGGCCGCGCTCCCGGATGCGCCCGGCGTGTACCTGTTCCGCGACGCCGATGACCGCGTGATGTACGTGGGCAAGGCCAAGTCGCTGCGCAAGCGGGTGTTCTCGTACTTCGAGGCGCCGGTCCGCGGCCCGGATGGCGATGCGGCGTCGCGCCCCGGGCCGAAGTCGGGCCTGCATCCGCGCACGGTCGAGATGGTGTCGCGCGCTGCCCGCGTTGAGGCCCTGGTGGTGAACAGCGAGCAGGAGGCGCTGATACTCGAGGGCAACCTCATCAGCACCCATCGCCCGCCCTTCAACGTGAAGCTGCGTGACGACAAGAGCTACCCGTACATCGGCATCAGCCTCGACGAGGCCTACCCGCGCGTGTACTTCACCCGCGAGAGGCATCGGCGCGACCGCGTGTACTTCGGCCCGTTCTCGAGCGCATCGAAGGTGCGCGAGACGCTGTCGCTGATCGGGAAGATCTTCCCCAGCCGTCCGTGCGAGGGCACAGAGCCCGGCCGGCCGTCGGGGATCCCCTGCCTCGATTACCACATCAAGCGATGCCTGGCGCCGTGCGTCGACTACATCAGCCTCGATGACTACCGCCACCTGATCGATCAGATCATCGCCTTCCTGTCGGGCCGCTACCGCGGCCTCGAGCAGGAGCTCGAGCACCAGATGCGGGCCGCCGCCGCGGACCAGCGGTTCGAGGATGCCGCGCTGTTCCGCAACCGCCTGGCGGCGGTACGCCATCTGATGGAGCACCAGTTGGTCAGCAGCGAGTCGATGGGGTCACTCGACGTGCTGGGCGTGGCCGTGGACGACGACGGCGAGTCGGCCAACGTGCAGGTGCTGCAGGTGCGCGACGGCGTGCTGGGCGACCGGCAGTCGTTCTTCGTGGACGCCGCCGGGTCGAGCGACGAGGCCACGATCCTCGAGCAGTTCGTGATGGAGTACTACGCGCTGGGCATGGCCATACCGCCGCTGGTGGTGGTGCCCCGCGACATGCGCACCCGCGCGATCGAGGCCGTGCTGGCCGAGCGCCGGCAGGCGGGCGTGGAAGTGCGCGCGTCGGAGCGCGGCGAGAAGCGCAAGATGCAGGAGATGGCCGAGCGCAACGCCCGGCTGGCCCTCGACCAGGACCGCGCCCGCGCCGCGCGCACCCGGGAACGCCGCACGGCCGCGCTGGGCGACCTGCAGCGGGCGCTGGGGCTGGGCGCCCCGCCCATGCGCATCGAGTGCTTTGACATCTCGAACCTGGGCGCCACCTACGCCGTGGCATCGATGACCGTGATGAACGGCGGCGCCCCGGCGCGCGCCCACTACCGGTCGTTCACCATGCGCCACGAGGGCGGCCCCGACGACTTCGCGCGGATGGAGGAGGCCATCGGGCGTCGCATGGCCCGCCTGGCGTCGCGCGACGACGACGCCAGCCTGGGAGCCACGCCCTCGCTGGTGGTGATCGACGGCGGCAAGGGGCAACTGGGGGCGGCCCAGCGCGCCATGCGCGAGGCCGGGGTCGACGTTCCGATGATCGGCCTCGCGAAGAAGCAGGAGGAGGTCTTCGTGCCGGGCAGGTCCGAGCCCATCCTGCTGCCCGAGGACTCCCCGGGCCTTCGCCTGCTGCAGCAGGTGCGCGACGAGGCCCATCGGTTCGCGCTGCGCCACCACCGGTCGCGCAGGGGCCGGGGCATGACCGCCAGCGCCATGGATTCGCTGCCCGGCGTCGGCCCCGCGCGCCGACGCGCGATACTGCGGCACTTCGGGTCGCCGGAGCGGTTCCTGGCCGCGACCCGCGAGGAGATGGAGGCGGTACCCGGGCTTCCGCCGAAGGTTGCCCGTGATCTGTACGAGCACCTCAACAAGACGGGCGGCCCCGAGCAGGTCGGGACCCTCGCGGGATCGGGGAACGGATGGACCTGACCATCATCACCGGGCTGTCCGGGGCGGGGAAGTCGGGCGCCATGGGCGCGTTCGAGGACGCCGACTACTTCTGCGTGGACAACCTGCCACCGCAGCTGCTGCCGTCGCTGGTCGACCTCTTCGCCCTCGAGGGCAGCACCGTCGAGCGCGCGGCGCTGGTGTTCGACGTGCGCGGCGGCGCGTGGTTCGACCGGCTGGTGACCGACCTCGACCGCATCGCCGCCATGCCCGGCATCGACCTGCGCATCCTGTATCTCGAGGCATCCGACGACGTCCTGCTGGCGCGCTTTCGCGAGACCCGGCGCAGGCATCCCCTGGCAGAAGGGGGAGAGGTGCTGCGCGGCATCGAGAAGGAGCGCGACCTGCTCGCGGGCATTCGTGACCGCGCCGACGTGGTCATCGACACCACCGACATGAACCCCTGGCAGCTGCGCGATGCCGTGACCCAGACCATGAAGCCGGGCGACAGGCCGCGCATGCGGGTGACCTTCTCGTCGTTCGGGTTCAAGCATGGGGTGCCGCGCGAGGCCGACCTGATGTTCGACGTCCGTTTCCTGCGCAACCCCCACTACGTGCCCGAGCTCACGGCGCTGACGGGCGAGGACCCCGCGGTGTCGGGCTACGTGGCCGACGACCCGGGCTACGACGAGTTCATGGATCGCCTCTTCGCCCTGCTCGACCACGTGCTGCCCCTGTACGAGGCCGAGGGCAAGCGGCACCTGGTGGTGGCCATCGGCTGCACGGGCGGGCGGCACCGCAGCGTCACCGTGGCCGAGGCCCTGGCGGCCCGCTACGCCGACGACATGGATGTGTCGGTGGCCCACCGCGACTCCAGCCGCCCGGCCGAGGTGCGCTCGGCATGAACCGCCCCCACGTCACCGCGCTCGGCGGCGGCACCGGGCTGTCGTCACTGCTGCGCGGCCTGAAGCGGCGCGAGCTCGACATCTCGGCGGTGGTGAGCGTGGCCGACGACGGGGGCTCGTCGGGCCGCCTGCGGCGCGAACTGGGCATGCTGCCGCCCGGCGACATCAGGAACGTCCTGGTGGCCCTCGCGGACGACGAGTCGCTGATGGGGCGCCTGTTCCAGCACCGGTTCGCCGACGGCGACCTGTCGGGGCACCCCTTCGGCAACCTCATCCTCGCCGCACTCACCGAGGTCACGGGGTCGTTCGACGAGGCCGTGCGCGAGGCATCGCGCGTGCTCAAGGTGAACGGACGGGTCATCCCGGGCGCCCTCGAGCACGTTCGCCTGTGGGCCGAGCGTGAGGATGGCTCGGAGGCCTGCGGTGAGACCCTCATCGCGTCGGGCGTGGGGGCCTGCCGCCGCGTGTGGCTCGACCCCGAACCGGCCGCGCACCCGGACGCCACCGCCGCCATCGCCGATGCCGACCTGATCCTCTTCGGTCCGGGGTCGCTGTTCACCAGCGTGCTGCCGCACCTGGCGGTGGGGGAGATCGCCGCTGCGGTGCAGGATGCCCAGGGCCTGCGCGTGTACGTGTGCAACATCATGACCCAGCCCGGCGAGACCGACGGCATGGACGCCGTGACCCACCTCGATCGCGTGCTCGAGATGGCGCCGGGTGGGGTGGACGTCGTGGTGGTGCACTCGGGCGACCTCGAGCCGGCGGCCCTGGATCACTACGCGGCCCAGGGGCAGGAGCCGGTCGCCGTTGATGCCGCGGCCCTCGGCGCACGCGGGGTCAGGGTGGTGGCTGCCGATATCGCCGAGGACGACCAGGCCGTGCGCCACTCGCCAGAGGCCCTCGCGGAGGTGCTGGAGCCGCTGGCCCGGGAGGGCTCGGCGCGCAGGGCGGAGTCGGCCTCCGCCTATCCGGCGTGAGGGTTAGCGCAGCGTAAACCGCCCGCTCGTAGCGAGGAAATTTCACCAATTTCACATTGCGGGAAGGGTATGTAGCACTTGTGACGAAAGAAGGCGCGCCCGTAGAGTGACGTCAGCACGACGGCATGTCCTACGTGCAACCGCGAAACCCACCTCATCTCATCTTCGGGTTAGCGGGGATCCCTGTCCTATCCAAAGGAGCTCAAATGGGTGCTCGCGCCAAGGCGATTTTTCCGCTCGCGCTTGTCATCGGAGTTCTGTCTTTCCTGTGGACTGAGTTCTCACTGAACTTCACGTTCCACTGGTTCACCGTTGCCGGCACTGATGTGCCCGGCGCTGTCGGTGTGCCGCAGAACTTCCACTTCATTCTTCCCACGGCATTCATCTCGTGGGGCCTCTTCTTCGCCGCCGGTGGTGACAACGCCGCCTTCGGCAAGATCTTCCTGGCCAGCGTCTTCGGTACCGTCGCCGCTCTGGTGACGATTCCGCTGGCCTACAAGACGGCTGCTTTCCCCGACTTCTGGGGCATCGCCCTCTGGGTCGGCATCTTCGCCTTCATCCTCGTCATGATTCTCATCGCGGGTGACTGGTACTACGTGGCCGGTACGTTCCCGGCGTTCGCCGCAGTCTTCCTCTGGTGGGTTGCCACCGGTATGGACGGCTGGGCACCGCTGGCCAGCGACGCCCCGAATGGTGGCGCTGGTGGGGCTGCTGGTCTTGGCGCCTTCGGTGGTCTTGTCTCGACCCCGTGGGCGTGGGTGTGGTTCAACACGCTGGTGACCCTGATCTGCGGTGTCATTCTCGGCATCGTCTCGGGCAAGCTGGCCGCCCTCCTCACCCCGAAGCCCAAGGAGGCCTAGACCGAAAGGTCTGGACATACCTTGCTTCACCCTCCGGGGGGCCGAAAGGCCCCCCGGAGTCGTTTAGCCGTTATGCTCGCGCCCGTTTTCCGACAAGGAGAGGGTCATGGCGGTACGCGTGGGCATCAATGGGTTCGGTCGCATCGGCCGCAACGTCTTCCGTGCGGCGGCGAGCCGGGCGCAGGGCGAGGTGGAGATCGTCGCGGTCAACGACCTGACGGACGCCAAGACCCTGGCCTATCTGCTGGCCTACGACTCCGTGTTCGGGCGCTACCCGGGCACCGTGGAGCACGAGGGCGACGCCATCATCGTGGACGGCACGCCCATCCGCGTGCTGGCCGAGCGCGACCCCGGCAACCTCGCCTGGGGTGACATGGGCGTGGACGTCGTCGTCGAGAGCACCGGCTTCTTCACCAAGCGCGCCGACGCCGCGAAGCACCTCGCCGGTGGCGCGAAGAAGGTCATCATCTCGGCGCCCGCCACCGAGCCCGACCTCACGATCGTGCTGGGCGTGAACGACGACCAGTACGACCCCGCGAAGCACGACGTGGTCTCCAACGCCTCGTGCACCACCAACTGCCTGGCCCCGGTGGCCAAGGTGCTCGACGACGCATTCGGGCTGGAGCAGGGCTTCATGACCACCTGCCACGCGTACACGAACGACCAGCGCATCCTCGACCTGCCGCACTCCGACCTGCGCCGTGCGCGCGCAGCTGCGCTGTCGATCATCCCGACCTCCACCGGTGCCGCCCGCGCCATCGGCGAGGTGCTGCCGCACCTGAAGGGCAAGCTCGACGGCATGGCCCTTCGCGTGCCCACTCCGGACGGCTCGGTGGTGGACCTCGTCGCCAGCCTGCGCGACGCGCCGTCGAAGGACGAGATCAACGAGGCCCTGCGCGAGGCCGCGAACGGTCCCATGAAGGGCATCCTCGGCTGCTGCGAGGACCCGATGGTGTCGCGCGACGTCATCGGCGACCCGCACTCGTCGCTGGTGGACACCGACCTCACCATGACCATGGGCAACCAGGCCAAGGTGATCTCCTGGTACGACAACGAGTGGGGCTACTCGTGCCGCGTTGTCGACCTCGCCCAGAAGCTGCTGCCGTAGTGGCGCCCCTGGTCCGAGTTGACTCCCCGGGCCAGTCATGGGCCCAGGAGAGGGTGCTGGTGCGCGCCGACCTCAACGCCCCGCTCGAGGCGGGGCCGGGGGGCGCCCCGCGCGTGGCCGACGACGCCCGCATCAGGGCGTCGGTGGCCACCATCCGGCACCTGCTCGACGCCGGCGCGGCCGTTGCCGTGTGCTCGCACCTGGGCCGGCCCAAGGGCCAGCGCGTGGATGAGCTCTCGCTGGCGCCGTGCGCCGCCAGGCTGTCCGAGCTGCTCGGCCAGCCCGTGGAGTTGCTCTCGGACTGCACCGGCGCCGTGGTGGAGGCCCGCATCCGGTCGCTCGCCCCGGGCGAGATCGTCATGCTCGAGAACCTGCGCTTCCACCCGGAGGAGGAGGCCAACGACGGTGCGTTCGCCGACCTCCTCGCCGCGGGCTTCACCAAGTACGTGGACGACGCCTTCGGCGCCGCGCACCGGGCCCATGCATCTACCGAGGCCGTCGCGCGCCGCCTCGATCCCTGCGCCGGGCTGCTGCTCGCCCGCGAGGTCGAGGTGCTCGGAGGCCTGCTCGAGAACCCCGAGGTGCCGTTCGTGGCGGTGCTCGGCGGTTCGAAGGTCAGCGACAAGCTGCCGCTCATCGAGAACCTGCTCGACCGCGCCGACCGCATCCTCATCGGCGGGGCCATGTGCTTCACCTTCCTCAAGGCGCTGGGTGACCCCGTGGGCACCTCGCTGCACGAGGACGAGCAGGCCCAGGCCCTCGCGCTGCGCCTGCTCGACCGCGCGGCCAAGGTCAACTGCACGCTGCAGCTGCCCACGGACATCCTCGTGGCCGACCGCTTCGATGCCGAGGCCAACCTCAAGGTGGTGCCGAGCGACGGAATCCCCGACGGCTGGATGGGAGTGGACATCGGCCCGCGCACGTCGGCGGCCTACCGCGACGTGATCATGGAGGCCGGCACGGTGTTCTGGAACGGCCCGATGGGAGCCTTCGAGATCGCCCCGTTCGCAGAGGGCACACGCGCCGTGGCCGAGGCCATGGCGGCCTCGCCCGCGGCCACGGTGGCGGGCGGGGGCGACTCCGGGGCGGCCCTCGGCGACATGGGCCTGGCAGACCAGCTCACCTGGGTCTCCACGGGCGGCGGGGCCGCCCTCGAGCTGATGGAGGGGCGGGCGCTTCCCGGCGTGGCGGCCCTTCCCACCGCATGAGCGCGGGCCGCCGCCCGCTGGTGGCGGGCAACTGGAAGATGCACAAGACCCCCGGCGAGGCCCGGGAGTTCTGCACCGCTCTCGCCGCGCTGGTCGGGTCGGAGCCCTCGGTCGACGTGGCCGTATGCCCGCCGTACACAGCCCTGGCCGCGGCGGCGGACGCCCTCGCGGGCACATCCATCGCCGTGTACGCCCAGAACATCCACGAGGCGGCGTCCGGGGCGCACACGGGCGACATCTCGGCTCCGATGCTGCTGGACGTCGGCGTGCAGGGCACGCTGGTGGGGCACTCCGAGCGCCGTGCGGCCGGCGACACCGACGATCAGGTGGCCCTGCGCGTGCGCGCAGGAATCGACGCCGGTCTGCTGGTGGTGCTGTGCTGCGGCGAGTCGCTCGACACGCGCAGGGCGGGCGACACCGAGCGCTGGGTGACGCGCCAGGTGCAGTCGGCTCTTGCAGACGTGCATGCGGCCGACATCGACCGGCTGGTCATCGCGTATGAGCCCATCTGGGCCATCGGCACGGGGGAGACCGCCACGCCCGCCCAGGCGCAGGATGCCTGCGCCACCGTGCGCGCCGTGGCGGCCGAGCGGGTCGATGCCGCGGCGCTGCGCGTGCTCTACGGCGGCAGCGTGAACCCCGGCAATGCCGCTGAGCTCATGTCGCAGGCCGATGTCGACGGCGCCCTGGTGGGCGGCGCCAGCCTCGACCCGGAGTCGTTCGCGCAGATCGTGGAGGCCGCGGCGTGAGCGGCCCCCTCGTTCTGGTGGTCATCGACGGGTTCGGAATCGCCCCGCCCGGCCCGGGCAACGCGGTGACCCTGGCCCGTACCCCGGCCCTCGACGCGCTGGCGGCCGAGGGGTCGGCAACCCTGCTGCAGGCCAGTGGCCTGCCCGTTGGCCTGCCCGACGGCCAGATGGGCAACAGCGAGGTGGGGCACCTGAACCTGGGCGCCGGGCGCCGCGTGCCCCAGATGCTCGTGCGCATCGACGAGGCCGTGGCATCCGCCGGGGGGCTCGGCGACGTGCCCGCCATCGCGGCGGCATTCGCCGCGTCGCAGGGATGCACTCTTCACCTGGTGGGCCTGGTGGGCAACGGCGGCGTGCACGCCAGCCAGCGCCACCTGGTGGCCCTGCTCGACGCCGCGCGGGCATCCGGCGTGGATCGCGTTGTGGTTCACGCCATCACCGACGGCCGCGACAGCCGCCCCGACTCGGCGCTGCCCGCCATACGGGCGCTCGAGGACCGCGGGGCCGTCATCGGCACCGTGGTGGGTCGCTACTGGGCGATGGACCGCGACCACCGCTGGGACCGCACGCAGCGCGCATACGACGCCATGGTGCGGGGCGCGGGCGACGTCGCGCCGCGGGCATCGGACGCCGTGCAGCGCTCGTACGACGCCGGGGTCACCGACGAGTTCATCGAGCCCTGGGTCATCGGCGACCCATCGCAGGGGCGCATCCGGCCGGGAGACCAGGTGCTGGTGTGGAACTTCCGCCCCGACCGCGCACGGCAGATCACCGAGGCTCTCGGCGACGCCGGCTTCGACGGGTTCGACCGCGGCGACGCGCCGCCCCTTCCGGCCATCACCACGATGACCCGCCTGCGCAGCGAGTGGACCTACCCCGTGGCCTTCGAGTCGGAGGACGTCCGCCAGGGGCTCGCCGAGACCGTGAGCCTCGCGGGGCGCCTGCAGCTGCACGTGGCCGAGACCGAGAAGTACGCGCACGTGACGTACTTCTTCAACGGGGGTCGCGAGCAGCCGTTCGACGGCGAGGAGCGCCAGCTGGTGCAGAGCCCCCAGCACGTGGCCACCTACGACGAGGCCCCGGAGATGAGCGCCATGGGAATCCGCGACACCGTGGTGGCCGCGCTCGAGCAGGGCGGCCGGGAGTTCATCGTCGTCAACTTCGCGAACGCCGACATGGTGGGCCACACCGGCGTGGTGCCGGCCGCCGTGCGCGGCATCGAGGCCGTCGACCAGTGCATGGCCGCCATTCGCCCCGCCGTTGCCGCCGCGGGCGGGCTGCTCATGGTCACCGCCGACCACGGGAACTCCGAGATGATGATCGAGCCCGACGGAAGTCCCAACACCGCGCACACCATCAACCCCGTGCCGCTGTGGATCGACCGCGCGGGGCTCCCGCTGCGCGAGGGCCGGCTGGGCGACGTGGCGCCCACCGCCTGCGCGCTGATGGGGTGGGACGCGCCCGCGGCGATGACAGGCGACGTGCTCCTGGATCCGGGCCACTAGGATTCCCGACCGATGAGCACACATCCTCAGGAATGGCTCCCCGACCCCACTGGCAGGCATGAGCTTCGCTGGTGGGACGGCGAGCAGTGGACCGAGCACGTGAGCGACGCCGGCGAGACCGCCACCGACGACCCGGGCACCGGCACGCTGCCGCCCCCTCCACCCAAGGGCACGGGCCCCGGCGCGCCGCAGAAGAGGTCCGGCAGGGCGACGGCCTCGCTGGTGCTGGGCATCGTGGGAATCCTCGTGTTCCCGGTGGTCTGCTCGACGCTGGCCATCATCTTCGGCGCCCTTGCTCTGCGGGACATCGGCGAGGGCGATCAGGTCGCCGGCCGCAAGATGGCGTGGTGGGGGCTTGGCCTGGGTATTGCGGGCCTTGTCATCGGCATCGCGCTCATCGCCTACCGGTTCGCCTGATGGGCGCCATGAGCGGGCGCATCAGCGTAAGGGCCCAGTCGCCCGACGGCTACCGCGCCCTGGCGGGCCTCACGCGCGCCGGGCACCCCGACCACGCGCTGGCAGAACTCGTGAAGCTGCGGGCGTCGCGGCTGAACAACTGCCGCTACTGCATCGACATGCACACCGAGGCGGCCCGCAAGGTGGGCCTTGGTGACGACGACATCGCCGGCACCGCCGACTGGCAGGGGTCAGTCCTGTTCGACGATCGCCAGCGGGCCGCGCTTGCGCTGACCGACCTGCTCACGGCGACCGAGGCGCTGTCGCATGCCGAGGACGCCGCCGCGGCCCCGGTGTGGGACGCCGCCGCCGCGGCCTTCCCGGGAGACGAGTTGACGCAGCTGGTGTTCACCATCGCCGGCATCAACACGTGGAACCGCATGATGATCGCCGAGGCCGTCGCCACCGACGACTGACGCCGGGCGTCAGGCCACGCGGATCAGCGTGGTGATGACATCCCGCTGCTGTTCCATCGACAGCACCTCGTGGCCGGCGTCGTGGCACCAGGCCGGGAGGTCGAGGAACACCATGGGATCGTCTGCCACCACCTCGAGCACCTCGCCGGGGGCCATGCGGGCGATGGCGTCGCGCGCCATGGTCACGGGCACGGGGCACCAGGTGCCCAGGGCGTCCACGCTGCGCGCCGGGGGCGGGGTCACGGTGCCATCGCCCGCAGCGCCCGCACCGACTCGGCGTACGCCGCCACCGCGTCGTGCACCTCGGCATCGGTGGTGTGCGGGCCGGCGGTGACGAGCACCGCCGAGCGCGCCGCCTCGTCGTCCAGGCCCATGGCCTCGAGCACCGGCGACGCCTTGCCCGCCCCGAAGGTGCACGCCGACCCGGGTGACACCGCCACGCCGCGGGCGGCCATCGCCAGGGCGACGGCCTCGCCCTCCACCCCCCCGGCCGACACCTGCACATGGCCCGGCAGGCGCTGGTCCACCGGCGGTCCGTTCAGGCGCGTGCCGGGCACGGCCAGCATGCCGTGGGCCAGCAGCGTGGCGCTCTCGCGCATGCACGCCACGCGGTCGTCCATCGAGTCGCGCGCCTCACGGGCCGCCACGCCCAGGCCGGCGATGGCGGGCACATCATGCGGCCCGCCCCGCTTGCCGCCCTCCTCCAGCCCGCCTTCGATGAGCGGATGCAACCGGCAGCCCGGGCGCACCAGCAGCGCACCGGCCCACGCGGGCGCGCCGAGGCACCGACCACCGATGGCCACCAGGTCGGCTCCCAGCGCATCTGCCAGTGGCATCAGGCCGACGGTCTCCTCGGCATCGAGCACGATCACCGCGTGGGGTGCCGCGTCGCGTATGGCCGCGGCGTGCAGGGCCGCGTCCCGGATGGTTCCGACCTCCGCCTGCCCGTGCGTGATCACCACCACGTCGGCATCGGCTGCCAGCCCCGCGAGTTCGTGCGGGTCGACGTGGCCCTCTGCGTCGACGCCGGCCATGCGCGCCTCGCCCGCGTGCCGGGTGAGCGACCGGGCCACGGCCAGCGTGGATGCATGGGCCAGCGGATCGGCCACGATCACCGGCTCGTCTGCCCGCGCGGCCGCGACCACGCCCTTCAGCGCGAGGTTGCGCGCCTCGGTGGCCCCGGCGGTGAAGATGACCGACTCGGGCTGCCAGCCGGTGAGCGCCGCCACCTCGCCGCGCGCGATGGCGATGGCGTCGGCGGGGCCGCGGGCCTGCTCGTGCAGCGCCATGGGGCTGCCGAGGTGCGCGGTCCATCGGTGCATCTCGTCGAGCACCGCCGTCGACAGGGGCCAGGCCGAGGCATGGTCGAGGTAGGCGCTCACCGGCCCTCCGCCAGGCGGGCTCCGAGTTCGGCGGGCAGCCCCGCGGCCTGGATGGCGTTCTGCGCACCGGGGACGTCGTAGGGGGTGCGCCTGAACCTGAGGGTGAGGGCCTCGAGGTCGAGTATCGCCCACGATGCCCGCGGGTCGAGGTCGCGCGGCTGACCAACCGACCCCGGGTTGATGAGCCACCGGCCGGTCTCGAGCGAGAGGGTCTCCTCCCCGCGCACAAGCCCGCCGTCGAGGCGGCCGTCATCGCCCAGGCGCCATGCACCGGCGAGGTGCGTGTGCCCGATCATCACGATGCGTGCGGGGTACTCGTCGAGGGCCGCCCGTGCCTGCTCGTTGGTGATCACGTATTCCCACACCGGATCACGCGGGCTCGCATGGAAGAGCGACACCGGATCGGCGATGTCCTGCGGCTCGAGTGCGGCGAGCCGGTCGAGCGAGTTGCGGTCGAGCCTGGTGCGGGTCCACTCGATGGCGGCCCGGGCATGCGACGAGAAGACATCCGACTTCACGCGCCCAGCGGCGGCGAGGTCGTGATTGCCCGCGATGCAGCGCTCGGACTCCTGCACGCAGACGCGCAGGCACTCGGCCGGGTGCGCTCCGTAGCCCACCATGTCGCCGAGGCACCAGATGCGCGTGATCCTCGCCTGGCGGATGGCGCGGCGGACGGCCTCGAGCGCGTGGCGGTTGCCGTGGACGTCGCTGATGATGGCGATGTGGTCGCTCACCACGACCTACAGTAACCGCGTGAGCCGCCTCATCCAGTTCGTGGTCGTCGGGCGACTGCGTCCGCCGCTCGCCGATGCGGGCGCCGACTTCGAGAAGCGCATCGCCCGCATGGCCGATCTCAGGGTCGACGAGGTGTCTGCCGAGCCGGTCCAGAGGGGAGACGACCAGGTGTTCCGGCGCGAGGGCGAGAGGATGCGCGCCAAGGTGGTGCAGGGTGGTCACATGGTGGCCCTGGACTCCCGCGGCACGCAGCCCGCCAGCAGTGAGGCGCTCGCCGCGTGGATGTAGCGACGCCTCGAGGACCCCCGGCCCACGTGCTTCCTGATCGGTGGGGCCATCGGGCTCGACCCCGGCCTGGTGGCCGATTCGGGAGAGACCATGTCGCTGGGGCCGCTGACGCTGCCGCACCAGCTGGCGCGGGTCGTGCTGGCCGAGCAGGTGTACCGCGCACTCGCCGACCTTGCCGGGCATCCCTACCCGCGCGCGGGCGGGGGCCGCTAGCATCGCGCGCCGTGCCGACCGATAGCCCAATCACGCCGCTCTCGCAGGCCCTCGCGCGCCAGGCGTCAGAGGCCGCGGGTGGCGCCGACGCCATCGCCGCGCTCGAGCCCCCGGCCAACGCGGAGTTCGGCGACCT
>CAMCDF010000030.1 GCA_945873475.1 Bifidobacterium breve
CAGGCCTTCCGTCGCACCGCAAACGCGATGAGCGGGGCCACGAGCACCGTGACCATCAGGAAGGACACCTCCGCGCCGACGAAGCCCGTGGCGGCGGCTGCGTCGGTCGAGGTGGGTCCCGACGGCGCATGGGTGGGCTTCGGCGCGTCGTCCGACTCGCAGTCGGGCGTGAGCTACTACGAGTCGCTGCTGATTTCCGACGACGGATCGCGGGGCTCGTGGCAGTTCATCGGTGGGCAATCCACCTGGGTCGACGCCGGGGCCGCAGGCGGCACGCTGCTCCTGCGGGCCTGCGACCGGGTGGGCAACTGTTCGCAGACCTCATCGGTGGCCCTCGTGCCCATGCGCCAGCCGGCACCCGACACGGGGGATGATTCACCGGTCGGTGCGGATCCCGACGGAGGCGCTGACGGCGGTGCACCCGCCCGCCGCGCATCGGGGTCGAACAGGTCATCTGCCGTGCCGCGCATCACGGCGCTGGTGGCCGCGGCGCCGCGCGGGGGCGCGGGCAGGGTCACCGTCGATCTCAGCCGCCCGGCGGAGGTCACCTTCTCGTTCCGCGGATCGCCCATCGCCCGGGCCTGGCTGGGGTCGGGCCGCACCGTGGTTCGCCTGCCTGCCCAGCCATCCGCGCGCAGGGGTGCCCTGACTGCACGTCCGGTTGCCGGCGCGGTGGCCGGAGACCCCATCAGCACCACGGTGTCGCTGCCGGGCGGGGGCCGCAAGGGCGAGGCTGCGGTGTCGACCACGCGCATGCGCAGCGGCGCACAGGCGGTTCTGTACGACATGGACGCCGCGGTGCGCGAGGTCGTCGACCCGCAGGACGGTGGCCTGGGGCTCAGCGCGGCGCGTGGCGCCATGCGCCAGGAGCCCTCCACCAGCGGGCTGTTCGCACCGGACGACGACTCCGCGCTGGTGGGCAAGGTGACCGAGGAGGACCTTCGGGGCCTCGACGCCGGCGACATCGCCGACGTGCTGAGGGAGGCCATCGACAACGCCCCCGGGCACATCGTCGCCTTCGACGAGCTCACGCCGTACGAGGCCGATCCCAGGTCGCCGTTCGTGAAGGGCGGCCGGATCCCGGCTCCCGACCCATCATCGCCCGGGGCCCACCTGGCCGAGGCGCTGATCTCGCTGGACATCCCATCGCCGTATGGCGGTACCTGGGCCAGTCGCGTGCACGTGTACATCGCGCCGGCCGTCACCTCGGCCATCGCCGCCGGCCGGGGCCCCGATCGCAACCTCGGCCGCGATGGCAAGGCGCGCTTCCGCACATACCGCACCGTGATGAAGGGCCTCGCCCGCGCGGGGGCCGTGTGGATCGAGGCCTACCACGGCCTGGGGGCACGAATCACGCCCCTCACCGCCGTCGAGTGGCGCACGGCGCCGGCCGCCTTCCTGGCTGAGTACCGGCTTGCCGGCGGTGACGCCTCGCGGCTGCACTTCCTCATCACCGGCACCGACGCCTACCCGGCGGGACGCCTGCCGTCGGGGTGCACCACGCCCCAGCGCTGTCAGTGGGTGCTGGCGGAGGGCACGGCAGCGGGCCGGGCCATTCTCTCCAACGGCGTGGGCGCCTACAGGCTCGGTGCGCACGCACGTCCGTGGCTGGCCGAGTGGCAGGTGCGAGTGGCGTAGGCTCAGCGCGTGCTTGATCGCATCGCGCGCGTATCCGACGCCCACCCCCTGAGGGTGCTCATCATCTCCCTCCTGGTGGCCGCCGCCGCGTTGGGGGTGGGCATCGGCCTGATCGGCGGACTGTCGGCCAGTGGGTTCAACGACCCCTCGTCGAACGCCGTTCTCGCGCAGGACGACATCGTCGCCGCCACGGGGGCGTCTGCGGTGCCCTCCGTCGTTGCCCTGGTCGACCCCGGGGTGCCCGTGGCATCGCCCGAGGGCAGTGCGGCGGTGGCGAAGGTCGTGCGCGAGATGGAGCGCGACCCCGACGTCGCCCGCGTGGTGCAGCCGTCGCCGGCCACTCCCACCATGACGTCGGAGGACGGCACGAAGGCCAGCGTGCTGGCGTACTTCGGGGACATCGACGAGGACCAGTCGCAGGTTGCCGCGGCGCGCCTGGAGGACGAGCTCGACCGGATCCCCGGCGTGACCGTGGGCGGCCCATGGACGGCGGCGGCGGAGACCAGCAGCATCGTGGGCGAGGATCTCTTCCGCGCCGAGCTCATCGCGTTCCCGCTGCTGTTCCTGGTGTCGCTGTGGGTGTTCCGTGGCCTCGTGGCGGCGCTGCTGCCGCCCCTCATGGGCGCGCTGGTCATCTTCGGTGGCTTCTTCTTCCTGGGCGTCGGCAACGAGGTCTTCGGCCTGTCGGTGTACGCCCTCAACCTGGTGACCGGCCTCGGCCTGGGCCTGGCCATCGACTACAGCCTGCTGATGGTGTCGCGCTACCGCGAGGAACTCGCGCGCCACGGGCCGGGCTATCAGGCGTTGGCCGTGACGCTGCGCACCGCGGGCAAGAGCGTCATCTTCAGCGCCGTCACGGTGGGTGCCGCGCTTGCCGCCCTGATGATCTTCCCGCAGGACTTCCTGTTCTCGATGGGCTTCGGCGGGCTCATCGTCGCAATCGTCGCCGCCGTCGTGGCCGTGGGCGTGCTGCCCGCAGTGCTGGCGCTGCTGGGAAACAAGGTCAATGCGCTCGCGCCCCGGCGCTGGCGCGAGCGCAGCGAGGCCGCCGACCAGGTGGAGCAGTCGGGGGGCTGGTACCGGCTGTCGCACCTGGTGATGCGCCGCCCGGCAATCGTGGCCATCGTGAGCGCCGGCTTCATGATCCTGCTCGCCCTGCCCGCGTTCGGCGTGAAGTTCACCACCACCGACTCCAGCGTGCTGCCGCAGAGCGCAAACGCGCGCCAGGTGGACCAGGTGCTCACCAACGAGTTCCCCGGTGGCAATTCCACGCCGATCTTCCTGGCATCCCGCGCCCCCGAAACGCCCGCGGCGCAGAAGGCGCTGCAGGATGTCGTGAAGGACATCCGCCAGATGCCCGCCACCGCCAGCGTGCAGCCCCCGCGCTTCGTGGGCAAGGGCACCTGGCAGATAGACGCCACGTCGAAGTACCGGGCGCTGGATGAGCGCACCACCGCACTGGTTCAGGACATCCAGGCGCTCGACAAGCCCTATCCCACGAAGGTCGGTGGCTTCACGGCCCTGTTCGTCGACCAGCGCAGCAGCCTGGGCGCGCATCTGCCGTGGGCGGTGCTGATCATCGTGGTGGTCACGCTGGTGGCCCTGTTCCTCATGACCGGGTCGGTGCTGCTGCCCATCAAGGCCGTGATCATGAACCTGCTCACGCTGGGCGCCACGCTGGGCGTGCTGGTGCTGATCTTCCAGGACGGCCGCTTCGAGGACCTTCTGCGCTACGACAGCCAGGGCGCGGTGGACCTGACGCAGCCCATCCTCATCGGCGCGCTCGCCTTCGGGTTGTCAACGGACTACGCGGTGTTCCTGCTGTCACGCATCAAGGAGATACGCGACGCGGGAGGGGGCGAGAGGGAATCCGTGGCCCTGGGGCTGCAGCGCACGGGCCGTGTGGTCACGGCCGCCGCGCTGCTGTTCTGCATCGCCATGGGGGCCTTCGCGACGTCTCGCATCGTCATCATCAAGGAGCTCGGAATAGGCACGGCGCTGGCCGTGGCGCTCGATGCCACCGTGGTGCGGGCGCTGCTCGTGCCGTCTCTCATGGCCCTTCTGGGCAAGTGGAATTGGTGGGCTCCGGGGCCGCTTCGGAGGCTCCATGAACGCATCGGGGTGAGAGAGGGCGGCTGAGCCGCTATTGTCCCGCGTCGGTCCGGACCAGTATCGCGGAGGATTCACCCGATGTCGCAGCACGTTCCCCTTACCGTCAGCACGCGCGAGGCGCGCGGAAGCACCGCCAACAAGCGCCTGCGCAAGGCGGGGCGCGTGCCGGGTGTGCTCTACCAGCCCGGTGGCGACTCCCTGGCGTTCGACGCCGACGAGTACGAGGTGCGCCGCCTCATCCGTCGTGGCGGCATCCGCTCGGCCGTGGTCGACCTCACGGTCGACTCCGGGTCCCCGCGCACCGTGCTGTTCAAGATGTGGGACAGCGACCCCGTGCGCGACGAGATCACCCACCTCGACCTGCAGGAAGTCGACATGACCGTCGAGGTCGAGGCCGACGTCCCGGTGATGCTCACCGGCACCCCGCAGGGCGTTCGTGACGGCGGAATCCTCGACCAGACCGCCCTCACCGTGCGTGTGCGGGCCCTGCCGGACGCCCTGCCGCGTTCGATCGAGCACGACATCACGGACGTCGAGCTGGGCGCGTCGGTGCACGCGAGCGACCTGGTGATCCCCGCGGGCGTCGTCCTCGTGACCGAGGACGAGTACGGCATCGCGTCGATCATGATCACCCGCGCCAGCCTCTCATCTGACGATGGCGGCGCGGGCGACGGCGACGGCGAGGCCCCGGCCGCCGGCGGCGAAAGCGGCTCCGCGGAGTCCGAGGGCGAGTAACGGCACATGGCGGACGCGGCAGCCGACGAGCCGCCGGTCCGCCTGGTGGTCGGCCTGGGGAATCCCGGCCCGAAGTACGCGCGGACGCGGCACAACGCCGGGCAGCGCGTGGTCGAGCAACTGGCCGCGCGACTCGGCGCGCCGCGCTTCGCGGCCCGCTACGCGGGTGAGTTCGCCGAGGCGCGCGGGCCCCGTGGCCCGGTGGCGTTGCTGGTGCCCACCACCTACATGAACGACTCCGGTTCGTCGGTGGGCCCTGCGGCGGGCATGCTGCACGCGGCGCCGGCGCAGGTTCTGGTGCTGCACGACGACATCGACCTGCCCTTCGGCGAGGTGCGGGGCAAGGCCGGTGGCGGCCACGGCGGGCACAACGGGCTCAGGTCGATCGCCGCGGGGCTCGGCACCGGCGAGTTCCCCCGCGTGCGCATCGGGGTGGGGCGCCCGCCCGAGGGCTTCCGGGGTGACGAGGCCGACTGGGTGCTGCGCGCCTTCGACGAGCCGGCCGACGACGTCGACGCCCTGCTGGGGAAGGCCCTCGCGATGACCGAGGCCGTGCTGGCCGACGGCATGGCCCAGGCCATTGCGCGCTTCCACGCCCGCCCGCCGGGTGAGCGCGCCCGGGCCCGCGCCGCGCGCCGGGAGGACGCCGCCGACCCGGGGGCGGTCCCCCACGCCGTCGAGGGGGAGGAGGGGTGAGCACGCATCCGCTCGACCGGATGGTGCTGGAGTCACCCGAGGTGTCCGAGGCCGCCGACCGGCTGCTCGCGGGCCAGCCTGCGGGCGCACTGCGCATCGGGCGCCCGGCGTGGCCCGTGGTGCTGTCGGCCATCGCGCGGCGCGCGGGCCACCCGCTGCTGCTGGTGCCTGCGCGCGACGAGGAGGCCCGCGACCTGGCCACCGACCTGTCGGCGCTGCTCGGAGACGACCGCGTGGCCCTGTGGCCGTCGCGCGGGGCCGTGGCCGGGGGCACCGTGGGAATCTCGCCGCACATCACGGGCCAGCGGGCCCGGGCCGTGGACATGCTGGGACGGCCGGGGCAGATCGTCGTGGCGTCCGCCGCCGCGCTGGCCGAGCGCATCCCCGCGCAGGGCGCCCGCGCGGGAGCCCTGTGGCTTGAGCCGGGCGAGCGGGTGGACCAGGACTCCTTCGTCGATCGCCTGTCGGCCATGGGCTACGAGCGTGTGCCTCAGGTGGAGGAGCGCGGCGAGATGGCCGTGCGCGGCGGGCTGGTGGACATCTACCCGTCCACCGCCGATGGTCCCGTGCGCGTCGACTGGTTCGGCGACGAGGTGGAGTCGATCCGCGCGTTCTCGCCGTTCACGCAGAAGACCATCCGCCCGCTCTCGCGCATCGGCATCTGGGCGGCCGCCGAGCTGGCAGGTGCCGACCTGGTGGACCCCCTCGACGATCCCGGGCCGGGCGATGCCCGCGTGGTGCGGCTGGCCCCGGGCGACTACGACCGCGCCATGCGCGACGCCCTCGAGCGGTTCGAGGAGGAGGCCGCGGTCGGGGCCCTGGCCGACACCGCCGCGCTGGTGAGCCGCCTCGACGAGGCGTCTGCGCTCGACCTGGTGGTGCCCGCGGGTTCTGACGATGCCGCATTCGACGCCCTCGAGGCGCGGTTCCCCACGCGGGGAATGGCCGAGGCCGAATCCGAGATGTCGCGTCTGTCATCGGGCACGGGTCGCCTGGTGGTGTGCTTCGCCCGCCGCGGTGACATGGAGCGCACGCAGGGTCTGGTGTCGAAGGTGAAGCCGGTCATCCTCGACCCCGACGGGCGCGTGCCGGGCCCGGGCACCGTGGCCTTCGCGCACCTCGACCTGCGCACGGGCTTCGTGTCGCGCCGCCTGGGGCTGGCCGTGGTGCCCGATGGCGCGCTGATACGCCGTCGCCGCCCGGCGGCGCGTGCGCCCCTCACCGCGGGCAGGCGCATCCAGTCGTTCCTCGACCTGCGCGTGGGCGACCACGTGGTGCACGAGGACCACGGGATCGGCCGCCTCGAGGGCTTCGAGACCCGCACGGTCGCAAACGTGACCCGCGACTACCTGGCCCTGGTGTTCGCCGGTGATGACCGCCTGTACGTGCCGCACGACCACCTCGACAAGGTGTCGCGCTACGTGGGCGCCGACGGGGGCGACCCGCAGCTGTCGAAGCTGGGCGGCAAGTCGTGGGCCACCATGAAGGCGCGGGCCCGGGAGTCGGTGCGCGAGCTCGCCGGCGAGCTCATCTCGCTGTACGAGGCCCGCGGCCGCGCCGAGGGGTTCGCCTTCCCGGCCGACGACGACCTCACGCGCGAGCTCGAGCGCAGGTTCCCCCATCGCGAGACCGCCGACCAGCAGCGGGCCATCGACGAGGTCACCGACGACATGGAGCGCCCCACGCCCATGGACCGCCTTGTGTGCGGCGATGTCGGCTTCGGCAAGACCGAGGTGGCCATGCGCGCCGCCTTCAAGGCCGCGGCCGGGGGCAAGCAGGTGCTGGTGCTGGTGCCCACGACCCTGCTGGCGCAGCAGCACCTGGCCACCTTCCGCGAGCGCTTCGGCGACCTGCCCGTGAGCATCGACATGGTCAACCGCTTCCGCAGCGCCGGGGAGGTCAAGCAGGTGCTCGGGCGGTTCCGCGACGGCGAGCTCGACGTGCTCATCGGCACCCACCGCCTGCTCTCGATGGACGTGCAGCCCAAGGACCTCGGCCTGGTCATCCTCGACGAGGAGCAGCGCTTCGGCGTGTCGCAGAAGGAAGCCCTGCGGCAGCTGCGGCTGAAGGTGGACGTGCTGGCCATGAGCGCCACGCCGATCCCCCGCACGCTGCAGATGTCGATGTCGGGCCTGCGCGACATCTCGGTCATCGAGACCCCGCCGCCCGGCCGCAGGCCAATCGCCACCCACGTGGGCGAGTTCGACGAGCCACTCATCACGCAGGCGCTCACGCGCGAGGCCGAGCGGGGCGGGCAGTCGTTCTACCTGCACAACCGCGTGGAGACCATCGACGACGCCGCCGAGCGCGTGCGGCAGATGGCCCCTGGGCTGAACGTGCTGGTGGCGCACGGCCAGATGAACGAATCGGCGCTCGAGGACGTGATGCTGGCCTTCGTGCGCGGGGAGGGCGATGTGCTGGTGGCCACCAGCATCATCGAGTCGGGTATCGACATCCCGCGCGCCAACACGCTCATCGTGGAGCGCGCCGACGCCCTGGGCCTGAGCCAGCTGCACCAGATCCGCGGGCGCGTGGGCCGGTCTGATGTCACGGCGCACGCCTACCTGTTCTACCCCGACGCCAAGGGCATCACGCGCGACGCCGCCGCGCGCCTGCGCGCCGTGGCCGACTACACCGACCTGGGCAGCGGCCTGCGAATCGCCATGCGCGACCTCGAGATACGTGGCGCGGGCAACCTGCTGGGCGACGAGCAGAGCGGCCACGTGGCCGCCGTGGGCTTCGAGATGTACGTGGAGATGCTGCAGGAGGCCATCGCCGAGGGCAGGGGCGATGCGCCCCCCGAGGAGGAGGTGCGCGTGGACATCCCGGTGTCGGCGTACATCCCTGCCGACTACGTCCCCTTCGAGGCGGCGAAGATCGACCTGCACCGGCGCATCGCGCTTGCCCCCGACGCCGACGCCCTCGCGCGCGTGGCGTCGGAGATCGAGGACCGCTTCGGAGAGGTGCCGCCCCCCGTGGCGTCGCTGCTCGAGGTGCAGCGACTGCGCATTCTCATGAGGCAGGTGGGCGCCCGCCAGGCCGCGGCCCGGTCGGGGCGCATCGTCATCGGCCCGGCCCCGCTCGATTCCGTCGGCATGCGCGCGCTGCGCGACGGCGTGCCGGGCGCGCTGTTTTCCACGGCCGACAACCTCATCAGCGTGCCGGCCCCGCCCGACCCATCCGATCGCATCGCCGCCGCCGTGGCCGCGCTCGAGGCCATCGCCGTCCCCGCCGCGCAGGTCGCGTGAGCTACCTCATCCTCTTCCTCGTCGCGGCGGGCTTCGCGATGATCCCCCTGCCGCTCTTCCCCTCGTGGATCGTGGTGGCGTACCTGGTGGTGGAGTTCGACCTGCGCCTGTGGCTGGCCATCTTCATCGGCGCCCTGGGTACCACCGTGGGCCGGGTCATCCTGGTGGCGGTGTCCCGCGTGGCGGGCCACCGCATGCTGGGCCGGTGGTCGCAGGACAACCTCGACTACCTGCACAAGCGGATCGAGGGCGCCGCCGGAGACATGGGCATCGCGGTGCTGCTGGGGGCATCCCCGCCACCCGCCGGGGTGCTGTTCATCCTGGCGGGCCTCATGCGCGTGCAGCTGTGGCTGGTGGCCGCGTCGGTGTTCATCGGGCGCACCATCGGCTACTGGATCAGCGTGGGCGGCACCAGCCTGGCCGCCGAGCCCCTGGCCAACCGGTTGCGCGACGTCGTGGGCCCGTGGTCGGTGGCGCTGGCCGTGCTGATCATCGCCGGCGTGCTGGTGCTGGCACTGCGCATCGACTACCGGGCGTTGCTGGAAGACCGGAAGTTCCGCCTCCATCGCGGGCGCCGCTAGAGTCCCCCGCCGTGAACACGCCCCGTCGCCTCGCAGCCATCGCCCTCGTCGGCGCAACCCTCGGCCTCACCGCCCTCGCCGGATGCGGAGGCAGCAGCCTCCCCGACGGCGTCGTGGCCCAGGTGGACGGCCAGGACATCCCGCGCACCGAGCTCGACCAGCTCATCGCGCAGCAGAAGGACGCCGCCGAGCAGCAGAAGCAGCCCTTCCCCGAGGCGGGCAGCGAGGAGTACCTGGCGCTCGAGCGCCAGGCCCTCGAGGGGCTCGTGTTCCAGCGCGTCGTGGCCCTCGAGGCCAAGGCCTGCGGCAAGCCCTGCATCGCGACGCCCGCGCAGATCGCCGCCGAGCGCAAGAAGATCATCAAGCAGAACTTCAACGGGGTCGCGGCCGAGTTCACGAGCTTCCTGAAGAAGCAGGGGCTCACCGAGGCCGATGTCACGCGCATCCTTCGCGCCGGCATCGAGGAGCCCAAGGTCACGGCCCGCGTCACGAAGGGCGTCACGTTCACCCCGGCGCAGGCGCTGAAGTACTGCAAGGCGAACCCGCAGGAGTTCAAGCAGGCGGCCAGCCGCGCGGCGTCGCACATCCTGGTGAAGACGAAGGCCGAGGCCGACAGCATCCGCGCCCAGGCCACCACGTCGAACTTCGCCGACCTCGCCAGCCAGTACTCGACCGACCCGGGCTCGAAGGGCCAGGGCGGCGACCTGGGCACCATCCAGAAGGGCGCGCTGGTGCCCGAGTTCGAGAAGGTGGCCTTCTCGCTGTCCGACGGCGCCATCTCCGAGCCCGTCAAGACCCAGTTCGGATGGCACATCATCACCGTGCGCGTCAACCCGGCCCGCGACATCCCGTGTGACGAGGCCGAGAAGCAGATCATCCAGACGCAGACGCAGATCAAGAAGGCCGAGGCCTCGCAGAAGTGGCGCGAGAAGACGCTGAAGAAGTGGGACCCCAAGATCACCTACGCAGACGCGTCGCTGGAGCCCACCACCTCCACGGCCACCACGGCGTCCTAGCCGCGCCGTGATGCGGATCGTCGCCCTCGGACCGGGTGACCCCGACGCCATCCCCGCGGCGGCGCTGGCCGCCATCGACGCGGCCGACCCCTCGATGGTCATGGCGCCGCCACTGGCGGATGACCTGCGTCAGTCACTGGGGGCGCGCCCCGCGCCCCTGACCGACCCGCCGCCCGACGGCGCGGTTGTGGTGGCGCCCGACGCCGAGGCGCATGCTCTGGCGGTGCTCCACCCCGGCGCCGACACCCTGCCGGCACGCGACGCCCTGAGGGCCCGGGCCATCGGGCAGCGGGTGGCAGAGCTGGCCCAGGTGGCGTCGAGGCTGCGCGCCGAGTGCCCGTGGGACCGCGTGCAGACCGCGGCCACCATCGTGCCGCACACGGTGGAGGAGGCCTTCGAGGTGGCGGAGGCCGTGGCCGAGGGCGACCCGGCGCACCAGGCCGACGAGATCGGCGACCTGCTGTTCCAGTCGGTGTTCCTGTCGGCGCTGCTCGAGGAGGACGGCACGGCAGATCTCGCCACCGTCGCCCGCGGGCAGGCCGACAAGCTCATCAGCCGTCACCCCCACGTGTACGGAGACCAGGCGGCGGCCGATGCCGGAGCGGTGGTCGACATCTGGGAGCAGCGCAAGCGCGCCGAGCGGCCCGACGAGGGCATCTTCCACGAGCTTCCGCCAGGCCTTCCCGCTCTGGCGTACGCCGCCAAGGCGCAGAAGCGGGCGGCCAGCGCCGGGTTCGCATTCCCCGACGTGCAGGCCGCGCTGGCCAAGCTCGATGAGGAGGTCCGCGAGGTCAACGACGACCCGGGCCAGCACGAGGTCGGCGACGTCATCTTCGCCGCGGTCGCGGTGGCGCGCGCTGCGGGCGTCGACCCGGAGATCGCCGTGCGCGCCGCGGCCGCGAGGTTCCGCGAGCGCGTGGAGGGCGCGGCACGCCTTGCGGCCGAGGCGGGGGAGGACTTCGAGGCCCTGGGTCCGGATGCCCAGCTCGAGTGGTACGCGAGGTTCCGCGCGCGCCCGTAGTATCGCGGGGCACGCGCATCCCGACCCGGAAAGGTCCCATGGCCCAGATCACGCGAGTCCACGCCCGGCAGATCCTCGACTCCCGCGGTCAGCCGACCGTCGAGGTCGAGGTTGAGCTCACCAGCGGGGCCTGGGGCCGCGCCGCGGTGCCCTCGGGCGCCAGCACGGGCATGCATGAGGCCGTGGAACTGCGTGATGGAGAGCCCTCCGCATTCGGGGGGAAGGGCGTTCTGAAGGCCGTCGCCAACGTCGAGGACGAGCTGTTCGGGGCGCTCGTGGGCCTCGACGCCGACGACCAGGCCACGATCGACCGCACCATGACGTCGCTCGACGGCACGCCGAACAAGGGCCGTCTGGGCGCCAATGCAATCCTCGGGTGCTCCCTTGCCGTGGCCCAGGCCGCGGCCAACGACGCCGGCCTGCCGCTGTACCGCTACATCGGGGGCGCCCGCGCGCACCGCATGCCGGTTCCGCTCATGAACATCCTCAACGGCGGCGCACACGCCGACAATTCCGTGGACTTCCAGGAGTTCATGATCGCCCCGGTCGGGGCCCGCACCTTCGCCGAGGCCCTGCGGATGGGTTCCGAGGTCTACCAGGCGCTCAAGGTCGTTCTGCGTGACCGCGGGCTGGTCACGGGCGTGGGCGACGAGGGCGGGTTCGCGCCCGACCTTCCCAGCAACCGCGCCGCGCTCGAGGTCGTGATGGAGGCCATCTCCAAGGCCGGCTACCGCGCCGGCGACGACGTGGCCATCGCGCTCGACCCGGCCACCACCGAGCTCTACCGCGACGGCTCGTACCACCTCGACGGCGAGGGGCGCGTGCTCTCATCGGCCGAGATGGCCGCTTACTGGGCCGAGCTGTGCGACGCCTTCCCGATCGTCTCGATCGAGGACGGCATGTCGGAGGACGACTGGGACGGCTGGCAGCTGCTCACCGACGCCGTGGGTGCCGACGTGCAGCTGGTGGGCGACGACCTGTTCGTCACCAACACCGCGCGCCTGCAGATGGGCATCGACCGCGGCGTGGGCAACGCCATCCTCATCAAGGTCAACCAGATCGGCACGCTGTCCGAGACGCTCGCGGCGATCGAACTGGCGTCGCGCCACGGGTACCGCTCGATCATCTCGCACCGCTCGGGCGAGACCGAGGACACCTTCATCGCCGACCTGGCGGTGGCCACGGGGGCCGGGCAGATCAAGACCGGCGCCCCCTCGCGCAGCGAGCGCACCGCCAAGTACAACCAGCTGCTCCGCATCGAGGAGCAGCTCGGGCCGGCGGCGTCGTACCCCGGAACATCGGCTTTCTCGCACCACTGATGGGAGGAAGTCGCCTGTCCAGCGCGTACCCCGCAAGGGATGGTCAAGCGACTGTTCATCGTCGGGCTCATTGCCGCCCTCGCCTACGCCTACATCGGCCCGGTGCGCGACTACATGCGCCAGAAGGATCAGCTGCGTGGCGAGCAGGTGCAGCTGATCGAGGCGCGCAAGGTGCGCGACGACCTCTCACGGCAGATCAAGGCCCTGGGCCGCGAGGATGTCCTCGAGCAGCGCGCACGCGAGCTGGGCATGGTGCGCCCGGGGGAGACCCCGTATGCCGTGCGCGGAATCACGAAGGCCGCTCCGCCTGCGAAGGCGCCCGTCGATGACAGCACCGGCGTCTGGGGCTTCGTCAGCGGCCTCCTCGGCTGACGCCGAGGCGGTGCGGCGGCTGATCGGCCGCGAGCCCCACCCTGGCTTTCGCGTGGCGGTGAGGTGCCCGTTCGGCACGCCCGCCGTCATCGAGAACGCGCCACACGATGAGCGGGGGTATCCGTTCCCCACGCGCGAGTGGCTCACGTGCCGCGCCCTCGCCGCGGCGGTCAGCAGGCTCGAGGCCGACGGCGGCGTACGCATGCTCGAGCAGGACGAGTCGATGGCGGCACCCCTCGCCGATGCCCACACCCGCCACCAGGCCGTGCACGATGGCCATCGGGTGGCAGGTGCCGGCGACCCGGACCACGTGAAGTGCCTGCATGCACACCTGGCGTTCGCCCTCGCCGAGGGCGGCAACCCGGTGGGTGACTGGATCATGGAGCGCAGCGGTGCCGGGTGGCCCGCTGCATGCTGCGCGGGGGCCGGGGCATGAGGGGTGTGCCCCCGACCGTGGTGGGCCCGCTGCTCGAGTGGCACGCCGGCGAGAAGCGCCTCGACCAGCCCGGGCCTGCGCGCGACGCCCGCCTGCGCGTGGTGGCGGCGGTTGACGACGAACTGCGCCGCCGCATCGGCGCCACGTACTCGCTGGCCGACCTGGTGCGGGTGTACGGCGACTCAGCGGGCTGGTTCCTCGAGGTCGCCGAGCGCGCCGCACCGGGCACGCCCGAGGCCTGGGATTCCTCGGCCACTCTCGACGCCGCCTTCGCGCGGTGGGCGCGCGGGGCATCCGACGCGGTGGCCTCGTGAGCACCGCCAGGTCACGTGGCGAGAAGCCCGGCGGCCGGCAGCCCGGCATGGTCACCCGGGGCATGGCCATCGTGTTCGCCGTGGCCGCCCTGATCATCGGCGGCCTCATCGGCTACGCGGCGCGGGGCGGGCCGGACCAGCCCGCCGAACTGCAGGTGACCACGCCCCTTCCCGTGGTGACGGTGACAGTCACCAAGTAGGGGGCGGGGCGGTCCATTCGGCGGCCAGCACCGGGTCGGTGGTCTCGCCGCGGTCGATCAGGGCATGGATGGCCGGCAGCGAGTCGCGACGCAGGTACACGTGGCGCTGCCCCACGCTGGGCTTCTCGCCGAGGAGTCCTGCACGCACGAGGGCCTCGCCGATGGCCAGGGCGTCGTGGCGGTCTTCGGGGGCCGCCCCGCGGTACAGGTGGTCGAACTCCGTGTGGTACTGGGCGCCCACCTTCCCCATGCGCAGCAGCCTGCGCAGCACGGTTCGCGCATGCCGCCTGCGGGGGCAGGGGTCGTCCTCCACCTCGAGGCTCGGCGCATCGGGCGGCGGGGGAGACCCATCGAGCCCCCACCGCCGGATCTCCGACACGATCTCCGGGGGGTACCCGGGTGCGTCCATCGCCTGGCCGTGCGCAGCCAGCACCAGTGCAACGCGCAGAGGATGCGACCACGTTGCCTCAGCCAGCGCGCTGAGCGGATCGGCCGGGTCCATGCGCGCCGGGGGCCCTGCCAGCAGCACATCGGGCCCATCGGGTCGCACGTCATTCGGCAACGGCACCAGCACGCCGCGCGCCGGCGGGTCGAAGGCCTCTGCCACCGCGAGGCCGGCGATCTCGTCGTCCAGGCCCGGCAGCGTCAGCAGCGCCAGCCCGTGCCAGTCGAGCACGCCGATGGCGTCGGGCAGGGCGCCGGCCTCCACGGCCGCCCGCAGCGACCGCATGAGCACCTCGGACGCCCTGCGGGGCGCCATGTCCCTCACCTGCTGGGCAGACACCGGGATGATCCATGCCGGGCACCCGTCGGGAGTCTCGCCCGCCCAGATCCACGCCGCGTAGGCGCGGTCGTTGAGGTGCTTCTTCGAGAGGCCGAGGGCCTCCCGCACCGCTTCGTCCCGGTCACCGCGATCCCATGCCGCAAGGGACCGCGCGGCATCGAGGGGATCCCTCGAGAGGTCCTGGACCCCGAGCGGGGTCACCGGCCCGTCACCGGGCCGGGCCGGCTACTCCTCGTCGGTGAGGTCGGCGTCGACGTCGGCATCGATGGCGTCGTCGTCGTCCAGGAGGTCGTCAACCGCATCAGCGGTCTCGGCGTCGACGATGCTCGCGTCGGCCGTCGCCTCGATGGTGTCGGCCTCGCCTGATGCCACTGCCTCGAGGGCCTCGACCAGGGTCGTCGCCACGCCTGCCGCGGCGTCGTCCTCTGCCTCCATGGCCTCCTCGTCCTCCAGCTCGAGCAGCAGGGGGTCGGCCTCGAACACCGTGGCGTCGGGGAGCTCGCGCTCCTCCGGGCTGCCGTCGGGGTTCCAGTGCACGTCGACCTCGCCGGCGAGGATCTCGGCCTCGGACAGCGCGACCGGGTCGCGCGACGACAGCTCGCCGGGCGCCGGCGGCGGGGCGTCCTCGGAGCGCAGCTCTGCGGGGTCGGCGGTGAGCCAGAGCGTTATCTGGCGCGCGCGCTTCGACACGGCGTGGACAAGCGCGTAGCGGCTTCCATCGACGTGCTCGAGAGCGTCATCCAGCCGGCGTCCGTAGAGCATCAACCCTCCAAGGTCTTCCCATAGATCAGCGCAGGAGTGTAGCGGTCCGTCACGGGAACGCCGGTTGACGCGGCCGCGCGCGATTGACACAATCCGCACATGAAGCAGGTCAAAGACGCCATGAGCGACCTCAACGCGATGGTCGGCCCCACGCACACGCTGCGTCAGGCCGCCGACAAGATGGTGCAGCACAGGACCGGTGCCGCCGTGGTGATGGACCACGACCTGCCCGGCCCGTGCGTCATCACCGAGCGCGACCTCCTCAAGGCCCTGGCGGCCGGAATGGACGTCGATGCCGAGCGGGTGGGCGACCACATGACCGGCTCTCTCATCACCGCCGCACCGGAATGGCCGCTGCAGACCGCCGCCGACCAGATGGTGCG
>CAMCDF010000031.1 GCA_945873475.1 Bifidobacterium breve
GGGGTGGCCACGCGCTGCTCGGTGGATGGCGGTGCGTTTGCCGACTGCACGAGCCCGCTGGTGCTCGCCGGCCTGGCCGAGGGCCCCCATTCGCTCTCCGTGCGCGCGGTGGATGCCGCGGGCAACGTGCGCACGCAGGCGGCCACCTACTCATGGCTGGTCGACCTGGGCGCGCCCACGGCCCCGCCGGTCATCGCCACCGGCCCCGCGTCGGACAGCGCTGATTCCCAGCCCACCTTCACCTTCACCGGCGCGGGCGCAGGCGAGTCGTACGAGTGCCGTCTCGACGCCGGGGCCTGGGCGGCGTGCCCCTCCACGTACACCCCGCTCGCCCTGGCCGACGGCCCGCACGAGCTGCGGGTGCGCCTCGTCGACGCCGCAGGCAACACCGGCCCCGCCGCAACGCACACGTGGACACTCGACACCGTGGCACCGGGTGCGATCACCCTCGCGTCGCAGCCCTCCGACCCGTCGGCGACGGCATCGGGGTCGGTGGCGTTCACAGGCGCCGGCGCCGGGGAGTCCGCGCAGTGCTCGCTCGATTCCGCGGCCTGGTCGTCGTGCACGAGTCCGGTCGCCCTCTCGGCCCTGGCCGACGGCCCGCACGAGCTGCGGGTGCGCCTGATCGACGCGGCCGGCAACACCGGGCCCGTGGCCACCGCCACATGGACTGTCGACACCACGCCCCCCACGGGCACGGTGACCATGTCGGCCCAGCCGCCCGCGGCATCGGCCAGCACCGCGGCCTCGGTGTCGTTCACCGGCGCAGCCGGGGGCGAGACCTATGCCTGCAGCCTCGACAGCGCGCCCTACGGACCCTGCACATCGCCATGGTCCACGTCGGGTCTGACGGAGGGTGCGCATCAACTGCGGGTTCGCCTCGTGGACGCTGCCGGCAACGCCGGATCAGCCACGACCGTGGCATGGACCGTCGACCTCACCGCGCCCGGCGCCCCGTCCATCACATCCGGTCCGTCCGGCGTGGTCACCACCGACTCGGCGTCAGTCGCGTTCACGGTTGGAGCGGGGGAGACCGCCCAGTGCCGCCTGGATTCCGGTGGATGGACCTCGTGCACCAGCCCGCACGCGCTGAGCGGGCTGGCCGATGGTGCGCACACCGTGGCCGTCCGCGCACTCGATGCCGCGGGCAACGCCGGGGCATCCGATACGCGCAGCTGGACCGTGGACACCACGCCGCCCCCGGCGCCGGTCTTCACGCAGGGCCCTGCTGCGCTGTCTGCCGACAGCAGCGTGCGGCTGGCCTTCACCAGCAGCGATGCGGGTGCGACGTTCCGGTGCCGCCTGGACGCCGGCCCGTGGACGTCCTGCGGGTCACCGCGCGACGTGTCGGGCCTGGCAGACGGGCCGCACTCATTCGACGTGCGCGCCCGCGACGTGGCAGGCAACGACGGCCCCATCGCCACCCGCACCTGGACCGTCGACTCCACGGGGCCGTCCAGCGCCCCGGTGATCGGTCAGATACCGGTGAGCCCAACCCGCACCACGGGCGCCTCGCTCACCATCACGGCCGGCGAGCCGGGCGTGACCTTCGAGTGCGCGGTGGACGGCGCCGCGTGGGCCGCATGCGCGTCGCCGCTTGCCCTCGCGGGCCTCGCCGATGGCGGGCACGTGGTGCGCGCGCGCCAGGTGGACGCCCTGGGCAACCCGGGCCCGGTCACAAGCGCATCGTGGACCATCGACACCGTGGGGCCGCTTGCCGCGCCCACGGTGACAGGCGTGCCGTCGGGCGCGACCAGTGCGACGTCGTTCACCGCCACCATCAGCGGCGAGGCCGGCGCCACGTTCGAGTGCAGCACCGACGGCGGCGGCTCGTGGAGCACCTGCGCCAGCGGATACGCGCGCACGGGCCTGGCCGACGGCGCGTACCGCCTCTGGGTGCGCCAGGCCGATGCGGCAGGAAACCCCGGACCCGCGTTCCAGGCCCTG
This sequence comes from Bifidobacterium breve, assembly GCA_945873475.1. Lineage (GTDB taxonomy): Bacteria > Actinomycetota > Thermoleophilia > Miltoncostaeales > Miltoncostaeaceae > SYFI01. The sequence goes on from CAMCDF010000031.1 coordinate 1,948, forward strand.
TTCACGGTGGATGCCGTTCCGCCCGCGACGCCGCCCGGGCTGGGCGCCGTGCCGCCGGCCACCGCCAACCCGATCACCGTGTTCACGTTCACCGGTGACGGCGACACCACGTTCCAGTGCCGTCTCGACGGCGGGGTGTGGGCGGCATGCACCAGCCCGTACACCACCCCGGCGCTGGCGGAGGGCCTGCACCAGTTCGAGACGCGCCAGGTGGATGCCGCCGGCAGCACCGGGCCCGTGGAGTCGACCACCTGGGCCGTGGACACCACCGCACCCGGTGAGGTGCAGGTGATGGGTATTCCGACCAGCCCAACCTCCGCGCGGTCGGCCAACTTCACGTTCACGGTCGAGTACGGCGCCACGCTCGCCTGCCTGGTCGATGGCGCCACCGACCCCGAGACATGCACGGCGTCGCCGCCCGACCCGCTGCCTGCAGAGGGCGAGCCGATCCCCTACGCGATGGCGCTGGCCGACCTCGCTGATGGCAACCACCAGGTGACCGTGTGGCAGGTGGACGCCGCGGGCAACCGGTCTGCGCCCACCACCATCCGCTGGACCGTCGACACCACGCCCCCGGCGCTCGCGCCGGCCATCACCGAGGTTCCGGCGCGCGTCACATCGAGCCGCACCGCAACGTTCCGCTTCGCCGGTGAGCCGGGTACCACCACCCAGTGCTCGCTGGACTCCGCCGCGTTTGCCCCGTGCACGTCGCCGTTCACCGCGGGCGACCTGTCAGAGGGCGACCACCAGATGCGCGTTCGGGCGGTTGACGCCAGCGGCAACACCGGGCCGGCCTCATCGCCCGTGGCCTGGACCGTCGACACCACGCCGCCCGCCGCTGCCGCGGTGATCACGTCGTCGCCCGGCGCCGCCAGCTCGTCGTCGGTGGCCACCTTCGCATTCACCGCGGGCCCGGATGGCGCAACTACCGAGTGCGCCCTGGACGGCGCCGACTGGTCGGCCTGCACATCGCCGGTGACGGTCACGGGCATCGCCGCGGGCACGCACGCGTTCCGCGTGCGCCCGGTGGATGCCGCAGGCAACGTGGGCTCGCTGGTGGCCACGCACTCGTGGGAGATGTTCGTGCCGCCGGTTCCGCCCGCCGGCACGACCGGCGTGACCATCGCGGGCGGGGCGTCGTACACCACCACCCGCGCGGTCACCGTGGGCATCATCTGGCCGAACGGCGCGCGGTACATGCAGTTGACCGAGGGCGCCGACTTCACCGGTGTCCCCCCGGTGGCGGTCACGACGTCGGTTCCCTGGACCCTCGCCACGGGGGCATCTGGCCCGCGCACGATCCGCGCGCGGTTCCTCGACGCCGCGGGCGACCCCATGAGCACCCTGGCGGCATCGATCATCCTCGACCAGGAGGGCCCCGGCACCGCTCCGGCCCTGGCCGCGATACCGGCGGTGACCGCCAGCGCGACATCCACCTTCACGTTCACAGGTGATGCCGAGAACACCACCCAGTGCGCGGTCGACTCGGGCACATGGGCACCGTGCACCAGCCCGTTCACCACTGCCGCGCTGCCCGAGGGTGCGCACTCGTTCTCGGTACGCGAGGTCGATGCCGCGGGCAACCCCGGACCGGCTGCCAGCGGGTCATGGACCATCGATGCCACGGCCCCCGCCGCCGTCGCCGTCGGGGGAATTCCCGCCAGCCCGACATCCGCCCAGACGGCCAGCCTCACCCTGACGATCGACGATGGCGCCAGCCTGCGCTGCCGCATCGACGGCGCGGGCGACCCCGCCGCCTGTCCGGCCACGCCTCCCAGCCCGATGCCCCCGTCGGGGCAGCCCGTGCCGTACACGCTGGCGCTGTCCGGGCTGGCCGATGGCCCCCATCAGGTGGTGGCGTGGCAGGTGGACGCCGCGGGCAACGCCTCGCCGCAGGCGACGATCGTGTGGACCGTCGACACCGTGCCGCCGTCGTCGTCGCCGGTGATCTCGGCGCAGCCTCCGGCCACCACCTCGATCCGCGACGCCCTGTTCCAGTTCACCGGCGAGGCCGGGACGACGTCGGCGTGCAGCGTGGACGGCGCCCCGTTCGCCGCGTGCACGTCACCCTTCACCCTCCAGGGGCTTGCCGATGGAGTCCACACCTTCCGCGTGCGCAGCGTCGACCAGGCCGGCAACGCCGGGCCGGCATCGACCACGATCAGCTGGACGGTTGACACCACCGTTGCGCCGGGTGGCCCGCGGGTGGCCATCGCCGGAGGAGACGCCTATGCGTCCAGCCCATCCGTGGTGGTCAACCTCAACCCGCCGGCTGGGGCGACCAACGTCGAGCTGTCGAATGCCGCAGACTTCTCGGGCGCTGTGCGCAGCCCGGTGTCGACTGCGGTGGGCTGGACGCTCTCGAGTGGCGCCGCCGGCACGCGCACGGTGTATGTCCGGTTCCTCGATTCGGGCGACGCCGTGGTGCTGAGCGCGTCGGACACCATCGTGTTCGACGCCGACCCGCCCGTGGTCAACGGCCTCGCGATCACGTCGCTCGACGACGGCGGAACGCGGGTGGAGCCCGACGTCACCGATTCAGGCAGTGGCATGGCCGAGTGGCAGGCAACCGGCGACACCGCCGCACCCGGAAGCCGCCTGCCCGCCTCGCAGGCATCGGCAGTGGTGCGCGTTGGGCCTGGCGGCACCGTGTACGTGCGCGCAATCGACAGGGCGGGCAACGTGTCGCCCTGGGCCAGCCGCGCGGTGCCACCACGCCCGTCCACGCCCTCTGCCACCTCGCCCGGCACCGGGCCCGCGGTCTCGACCTCAGGCGCCACCATCACGGCATCGGGCGACGCCGTGGTCACCGCGAAGTGCGCCAGCGGTACCGGGGCCGCGTGCGCGGTGCGCCTGAGCCTGCTGGTGGATGGCCGCACGGTGTCGACGTCGGAGGGCTCCGTGGGCGACGGCCAGCAGTCCGGTCTGCGGGCCGCGCTGCCACGGTCGGTGCAGGCGACCATCGCGCGCAAGGGCGAGATCACCGCGACCCTGGTGGCGGAGGTCTCGGTGGAGGGCGTGGTATCGCGCACCACGTCGAGCATCACGCTGCGCGCGCCCGCGGCGAGGGGCGTATCACGCGTCGAGACAGCACCCAGCCGCGGCAGGCGCGATTCGGTGACGGTGGCGGCGCGGTGCGAGGGCTCGCCGGTAACCCGCTGCCGTGGCGTGGCTGAACTGCGCATGGCATCGGCTGCCGCGCGCAAGGGCGCGAATGCCGTGACCGTGGTGGGGTCGGCCCCGCTCGTGGGCCCGGGCGGTGCGCGCATCGGTGCCACGGTGCGCCTGAACGCGGCCGGGCGCGCAGTGCTGTCGCGTCTCGGATCTGTGCCGGCGGTGCTCTCGGTCACGATCAACGGACGCACGGTGCGCGGGCCGCGTGTCGAGGTGGGCACCCTTGCGCCCCGCATCTTCATCACGCGCCTCATCGACGTGATGAACCGCCACGGGCAGGCGCGCGCCACGTTCAACCGCATACTCGACGACGTGCACGCCGGAACGCTGTCGCCGCAGGCCGGCGCCGCGCGCATCCGCGCGGACATCGTGCCCAGTCGCCGCGCCGCCCTCGCATCGGTGACGGCCCTGGCGGCGCCGCGCGACCTGCGGCGCCTGCGCGGCCTGGCCATTCGTGCCTACGAGCTGTCGATCCGCGCGGGTGAGGCCACCGCGGGCCACCTGGCCGCGGGGGGAATGCCGACGAACGATCCGAACTCGCCCCTCCACGTTGAGGCCACCCGGGTGAAGGACACCCTTCTGTCAGGCCTGGCCCAGCGCGGACGCGCGCTGGGGGTGGACGTGCCGCCTGCGCGCGCCCTGTGGCCGTAGGGGTATGGTGATGGCGTGATCTCGGCCGCATCCGCATCGAACCTGCGCCGCTGGAACATCGCCCTGGCGATCCTGCACGCGGCGCAGGGCGTGGCGGTGCTGCTGCTCTCCAACGGATTCACGCTGGGCGTGACCATCCCGTACATGGAAGGGCCGCCCGGCAGCCCCGTGCTGGGCACCGAGCCCGTGTGGCAGGTGCCGCTGGCCACGTTCATCGCCGTCTTCCTGTTCCTGGCCGCTGCAGACCACCTGATCTGCGCGCTGCCCGGCGCCAACCGCTGGTACATCCGGAACCTCGAGAGGGGCACCAACCCGCTTCGCTGGTGGGAGTACTCGGTCAGCGCGTCACTGATGATCGTGCTCATCGCGCTCATCAGCAGCGTGCAGGAGGTCACGGCCCTCATCGCCATCTTCGGCGCCAACGTCGGCATGATCCTCTTCGGGCTGGCCATGGAGCACCGCAACCCGGCCGGCACCGAGAAGGTCGACTGGCGGCCCTTCACCTATGGCTGCATCGTCGGGGCCTTCCCGTGGATCGCCATCGGCATCGTGCTCATCCGGGCGCAGATCGACGCCGGCGTGCCCGTGGCCATCTGGGCCATCTACATCTCGTTGTTCGTGCTGTTCTTCACCTTCGCGCTGAACATGTGGCTGCACTACGCGCGCAAGGGCCGGTGGGCGAACATCGTCTCGTACGAGAAGACCTACCTGGTGCTGTCGCTGGTGGCGAAGTCGCTGCTGGCCTGGCAGATCTTCGCCGCCGCGCTGGCGGGATGATCGGCTGGCTCACGGCCGGTGACGCCGACCCGGCGTCGTACCGCATGCCGGTGATCGTGGCGGCCGTGTTCGTGCTGGTTCCCTCGGCAATGGTGCCCGTGATGGGCTTCGGCGCAATCGCCACCTCATCGCACGGCGTGGGGTGGCGGGTGATCGCGGGGGGCCTGGCGGCGCTGGGGGCCATCGGCACGCTCGCGATAATCGCGTCGGTGCCCGCGGCCGCCATGCGCATGCGCCCCCCGGTGCCGGCGATGCTGGTGGCGGGCGGCACCACGCTGGCCCTTGCCTCGGGCATCCTGCTCGTGCCCGTACTCATGGCCGGGCTGGCCGCCTAGACATACATTGCGCGCGTGCCCGCACGCGCCGCACTCGCCCTGGTCGTACTCGCCGCCGCCGCACCCCTCGCGTCGTCGGCTGAAGTGGGCGCGCGCGATGCCACCACGCGCGACAACGTGGAACGCTCGCGCGGCGCCGGCACCACCGAATGGTGGTTCACCGGGGTGATCGACCCGGTCAGCGGCGAGGCATTCGCTGCGTCGCTGGGCACCCGCATGGCGTCGGGTCCGCCGGCCACCGCCGTGCTGTCGCTGCCGCCCGGGGGAGGGGAGAGGACGCTTGGCCACCTTCGCCTGGGCGCCCGCGCATCACGTGACCGGGTGGATGTGCGAATGGGATCCGATTCACTCCGCGAGGTGAGCCCCGGCGTCTACCGGCTCCGCGTGCGCGGACGGTCGGGTTTCGCCCTGCACGGACGCGCCACGGACGTCTCGGCCGACCTGGTGATCCGCCGCACCGCACCGGGATTCGTCGCGGGCCCGATGCGCCTGGGCAAGGGCCAGTACGTGGGGTGGACGGTGGCGGCCCCCCGCGCCACGGCCACCGGCACCTTCCGCGTGGGCGGGCGCACCGTGCGGGTGAAGAACGCCCCCGCCTACCACGACCACAACTGGGGCCGGTTCTCGCTGTCGGGCGGACGCCTGGCCGGCTGGGACTGGAGCCAGGCGTTCCTGCCCTCGGGCCGTGCGCTTACCGTGGGCGTGGTGAAGGGCATCACGGGCCCGCCCGACGGCGTGGCGGTTCTTTCGGGTCCCGCGCGCCGGCTGGGCACGGCCCGGTCGGCCGACCTCGACATCGACTACCGGGGCTGGAGCCGTGCGGGCGCGTTCGTGTACCCGCCCACCATGCGCCAGCGCGGCAGCCTGGGCCGATTCCGCGTAGACCTCACCTACACGGCACGAAGGGCCACGCCGCTGCCATTCGACCGCACCGGGCGCAGCGCGCTGGTGGAGGTGCTGGCCCGCGTGAACGGCACCATCACGGGCCCCGGCGGGCGTGTGCAGAAGGTCACCGACGCCCCGGCGTTCTACGAGTACCAGTCCACGCCGGTGTCGCGCAGGCGTGACGGCGCCCCCGGCGCCTAAGGGCGTTCGTCACCCACCGGGGCGGGCGCATTGCCCGGGCACGGGCGCGTGGCTAGCATCCCGGCGGCAATTGGTGCGGTGCGCCCCTGGAGTCCCGAATCCTCCGTCGTCACGCCGTTCCGCCGTCCGGGTCACGCGCGTCCCGGGCGACCCATCCGCTTGGAGGCACGTTGTCTGCACGACACTCCGTCGTCGTACGCCTGGCCGGTGAGTCCGGCGAGGGCGTCATCTCGTCCGGGGACATCCTTACCCAGGCCGCAGCGCGCGGCGGGTATTACACCCAGACGTTCCGCACCTTCCCCGCCGAGATCAAGGGCGGGCCGTGCATGTACCAGTTCCGCCTGAGCGACGAGCCCATCTGGAGCCACGGCAAGGACGTGGACCTGCTCGTGTGCTTCAACCAGGAGGCCTGGGACCTCAACTGGGACTCCCTCGGGCCCGAGGGCTCGATCCTGTACGACGTCACCGAGGTGACGATTCCCGACGAGTACCTGCCCCGCGCCCGTCCGGTGCGCATGGAGGAGCTCGCGAAGGAGATCGGCGGCTCGCTGCGCGCCAAGAACATGGTCGCCGTGGGCGCCGTGACCGGCGTCATCAGCTTCGACACCACCCCGATCGAGGAGCTCGTGCTCCGCCGCTACGCCCACAAGGAGGGCGTGGCCGACGCCAACATCGCCGCCCTGCACGCGGGCGCCGACGAGGCAGCCGACCTGAAGGGTCGCTATCCGCTGGTGGCCCCGGTGGAGGTCGAGGAAGACCGCATGCTCATCTCGGGCAACCAGGCCATCGCCGTGGGTGCCATCGCCGCGGGCGTCGACTACTTCGCCGGCTACCCCATCACCCCGGCCTCCGACATCCTCGAGTGGCTCTCGGTGCGCCTGCCCCAGACGGGCGGCCTCACCATCCAGTGCGAGGACGAGATCGCCTCGCTCGCGTCGGTCGTGGGTGCGTCATACGCCGGCGCGAAGGCCATGACCGCCACCTCGGGCCCCGGTCTGTCGCTCATGGGCGAGCTCATCGGCTACGCCGGCACCGCCGAGATCCCCGTGGTCATCGTCGATGCCCAGCGCGGTGGCCCGTCCACCGGGCTCCCCACCAAGACCGAGCAGAGTGACCTCAACCAGGCGCTCTACGGAAGCCACGGCGACGCCCCGCGCGTCGTCATCGCACCGGTGTCGGTGGAGGATTGCTTCTTCGCCACCATCGACGCGTTCAACTACGCCGAGCAGTACCAGCTCCCGGTCATCCTGCTCACCGACCAGGGCCTCGCCACGAGGCTCGAGGTGATTCACCGTCCGGATACCTCGCAGATCGAGCTCACCCCGCGCAAGACGTCGAAGGGCGTCGCCCGCGATGAGTACAAGCGCTACGAGTACACCCCCGACCACGTATCGCCCATGGGCATCCCGGGTGAGCCCAACGGCATGTACGTGGCCACGGGCATCGAGCACGACGAGTACGGCCACCCCGCCTACACGCCCGAGATCCACCTGGGCATGGGCCACAAGCGCTGGGACAAGCTGGAGCCGCTGAAGACGACGGGCCGCCAGGCTGCCCACGGGGACGCCCATCCCACGGATGTCGCGTTCATCGGCTTCGGCTCCACGTTCGGCCCGGTGCGCGAGGCCATTGACCGCCTCCTCGAGCAGGGGCTGTCGGTGGGGTCGTTCTACCCCCGTATCCTCATGCCGTTCCCCGCCGACAAGGTGATCGACTTCGTGAAGGACGCGAAGCGGGTCGTCGTGCCGGAGGTCAACTTCACCGGGCAGCTCGCCCGACTCATCAAGGCCGAGACCGGCATCGAGCTGGAGAGCGTCGCCAAGTGCGACGGCCTGCCGTTCACCGCCGAGGCAATCATGGATCTCGTCACCCAGGAGGTGGCCGCATGAGCACACGCAAGCCCAACGACTTCAAGTCGGAGCTCAAGCCCATCTGGTGCCCCGGCTGCGGCGACTTCGGCGTCCTGGCCTCGCTGTACCGGTCCATGGCAGATCTCGACCTCGACCCGTCGCAGACGGTCATCGTGTCGGGCATCGGCTGCTCCAGCCGCCTCCCGCACTTCGCGAGCACCTACGGCATCCACACCCTGCACGGCCGTCCGCTGCCGGTGGCCATGGGCGTCAAGCTGGCCAACCCCGAGCTCACGGTCATCGCCGTGGGTGGCGACGGCGACGGCTTCGCCATCGGTGCCGGTCACTTCCCGCATGCCGCGCGCCGCAACGTGGACATCACCTACCTGGTGATGGATAACGAGATCTATGGCCTCACGAAGGGTCAGGCCTCGCCCACGTCGCTGTATGAGCAGAAGGCACCCTCCACGCCGTTCGGCAACCCGGAGGACCCGCTCAACCCGCTGGCGCTTGCAATCTCCGCGGGCGCCTCATTCGTGGCCCGTGGCGCGTCGTTCAACACGAAGGCCCTCACCGAGCTCATCACGCAGGCGATCGAGCACAAGGGCTTCTCGTACATCGACGCCATGTCGCCGTGCACCACCTTCAACAACACGCAGGAGTCGTGGAAGGACGCCGTCACCGACGTCGCTCCCGAGCACGACGTGACAGATCGCGTGCAGGCCTTCGATCTGGCGCTGCGTGGCGGGTTCGCGCTGGGGATCCTGTACCGCCAGGAGCGCCTGTCGCAGACCGAGCGCTACAAGGCGATCCTCGAGAAGGCCAAGCCGAGCGACGTCGACACCATGCTCGACGGCTTCAACGCCCGCAAGGGCGCGGCCATCGGCAAGCCCGCCTGAGGCCGGCCGACACCACCTGATGTGCCCTCGGGCCCGCCTATGCGGGCCCGAGGCGTTTCAGGGCTTCAGCGAGAACGGCGGGTAGCGGTCGGTCGCCAGCAGGAACGCGTAGCCGCTCACCCGCGTGCCCCAGCGCAGCACGCCCTCCACGTAGTCGAAGAGCCCGCGCGGGTACCGCCCGGTGAACAGGATGGCGAACCACGCGATGATCACGGCGCCGATGGCGCCCAGGCCCAGGAAGAACAGCACCACGATGTGGGGAATCGCCAGCAGCCACTTCACCAGGGGCAGCAGCCGGTTGAGGTCGCGCGGCACATCCGGGTAGTCGATGTCCAGGTGCACCGACTGCTCGTCGTCGGTCGACGGATAGCGGTCGTCCATCAGTGCCACGTAGGTGGCCACGCGGGTCGAGAACCGGGTCAGCCCCAGATTCCAGTCGAACCACCAGCGCGGGTACTTCTGGCGGAAGACGATCATCAGCAGCGGCGCCAGGAACAGCAGCCCGCCCGCCGCCACCAGCGTGGCGGTGCCGCCGAACGCCACCGTCGCGCCCGACACGGCTGCCAGCACGATGCCGATGGGTATCACCCACAGCAGTCGCAGCAGGGTGCTCAGGCGATCAAGCGGCCGGTCGGGGTAGTCGACCGCCAGCCTCACGGGGTACGCGCTTGCGTTATCTGTGCTCATGGCGCAAACGTAGCGCCCCCGGACCTAGCCTCCCGCACAGGCGGGCAGGCCGATGCCCTGGGCCCGGGCGGCCATGAACGCCTGGGCCTCCTGCATGCGGGCGGATGCGTCGGAGTTGACCACCTCGATGGCCTCGCGGTCGGTCTTCGCAAGCAGCACGTTCTCGTCGGCGTTCTGCACGGTGGCGCGGTAGGCCTCGACGATCTCCCCCCAGGTGCCACTGACGTCGGCAGGTGCGTTCAGCGAACCGACCTCACCCAGAAGCCGGTGCCAGGCGTCGGCCACCGCCGGGTAGTAGCGCCGGGCCTCGCCGATGTCGCCGGTGGGCGGCTTGCCCAGGCGGCCCAGCCGCGAGTACAGCCGGGTACATGCGGCCTCGGCACGCGACCGGAACTCGGCCGTGGACATCTGCGGGCCGGTCACGGCGGGTGCGGTGACCGTCGGCACGGTCACCGGCGTGCGATCCAGGGCTCCGCAGCCTGCGGCCACGGGCAGGGCGATGATCGCCGCGGCCGCCAGCAGCCGGGCGGCACCGGGCCTCACGAGCCCGACGACTCCCCGCGCACGCGGGCGTCGGCATCGAGCGCCATCTGCTTCATCTCCTCGGTGCGCGCGGCCACGCGCGTGGCAAGGTCGGTATCGGACAGCGCCAGGATGCGCGCGGCCAGCAGGCCCGCGTTGGTGGCGTTGTCGACGGCCACGGTGGCAACGGGAACGCCCCGGGGCATCTGCACGATCGACAGCAGGCTGTCCATGCCCGACAGCGCGGTGGTGCGCACCGGCACGCCGATCACGGGAAGGATCGTCACCGACGCCAGCATCCCCGGCAGGTGAGCGGCCCCGCCGGCTCCGGCGATGATGACCTTGATTCCGCGATCGGCGGCGTCCTTGCCGTACTGGATCATCTCCTCGGGCGTGCGGTGCGCGCTGGTCACGCGCACCTCGTGTGCGATGCCCAGATCACCCAGCACGTCGACGGCCGACTGCATCACGGGCAGGTCGCTGTCGCTGCCCATCACCACGCCCACCACGGGTGAGTCACTCACAGGCGCACCATCTGCGCGGCGAGGCGGGCGGTCTCGAGGGCGTCCTCGGGGCTTGATCCCAGCGCGGTCACGTGGCCCATCTTACGGCGCACGCGCACCTCGGCCTTGCCGTAGAGGTGCACATAGGCACCGCCGATGGCCGTCGCCTCTGAGATGTCGGGGTTGCTCGGGCCGTCGTGATGGCCCAGCAGGTTCACCAGGGCCGCGCCGGGCGCGATGAGCTCGGTGGGGCCAAGCGGAAGGCCCAGCACCCCGCGCAGGTGGTTCTCGAACTGCGATGTGACGCAGGCCTCGATGGTGTGGTGGCCCGAGTTGTGGGGTCGCGGGGCGAGCTCGTTGATGAGGATGCGCTCATCCTCGGTGTGGAACATCTCCACGCCGGTGACCCCCGCGCCACCCACGGCCTCTGCGGCCGCGCGTGCCACCCGCTTGGCCTCGTGGCTGACCCCCGGGTCGACGGGGGCGGGGCACAGCAGCTCGCGCAGCACATGGTCGTGCTGGCGGGTCTCCACCACCGGGTACACGGCGTCGCCGCCTCCGTGGCGCCGCGCCACCATCACGGCCAGCTCGCGCTGGAACCTCACGAACTCCTCCACCAGCACGCCGCCGCCGCGCTCGGCCAGGCCGGGGTAGGCCGCCAGCGCCTCGTCCAGGGTGGCGCAGAGGGCGTTGCCGTAGCCGTCGTAGCCCAGGTGCCGCGACTTCAGCATCAGCGGCCAGCCCAGGTCGCGGCCGATGGCCTCGAGGTCGTCTGCGGAATCCGGCACGGCGAACGCCGGCACCGGCAGGCCCTCGTCGGCGAGTCGCTGCTTCTGCAGGGCCTTGTCCTGCACCACGCGCATGCGGGCGGGGTGCGGGCGCACCGGCGTGCCGGAGTCTTCCACCGCCATGAGGAACTCGGCGTCGACGAACTCGTTCTCGAGCGTGAGCACGCCCACCTGGCGCCCGATGCGCAGCAGCGCTTCGGGGTCTTTCCAGTCGCCCTCCACCACGCCGGCGGCCATGGGGGTGGCGGGCTCGCCGGGCTGCCCCAGAACCGCGACGCGGATGCCCAGTGGCCAGGCGGCCAGCACGGTCATCTGCGCCAGCTGCCCGGCTCCGGCGATGCCGACGTCGTATGCGGGGGCGCTCTCGCTCACCGGGGTCACGGTACCAGCGGGTGCTGCTGGTACGTTCATGGCATGGACCCGACAAAGCAGATCCAGATCACGATGTTGGTCGTCGCCGTCATCGGGGTCGTCCTCGGCTTCGTGCTCGGCGGTTGGCTGTGGGCCTTTGTGGGCCTGGTGGCCGGCTGGCTGGTGGGCGCCGGCCTCGGCGCCATCTGGGTGCGCATGTAGGGCCGCGTGCCCGGCCGTCGCTAGGCCGTGGCGAAGAGCAGCAGCAGCAGCACCACGAGGATCGCCGTGGAGATGACCCCCGCGCGCCGTTCCAGGCGGTTGATGCGATCCATCGCCACGCCCCGGTTGAACATGATGTGGGCGATGATCGACACCACCACGGCCACCACCACGTAGGCCAGGGCCACCGCATGGAAGCGGTCCACCAGGGTGAGCGACGCCTCGGCTCCCGCACCGGCGGCGGTCTGCAGGCTCACGACGAGCGCGAACACCGACGCGGCGAGAATCGCGAAGCGCGGCTCCTTGCCCCTGTCGATATGCAGGAAGTAGGAGGCCACGGCCAGCAGGATGGCCGCGATCGCCGCGATGGAGAGCTTCAGGAACGTGAGCAGGCCATCGCGCGAGATCTCGGTGGCGATGACCAGCCGCGAGTAGTAGCTGGGTGACCGCGGCGCCAGCGTGGGGTCACCGAAGGTGCTCGTGTACTTCTTCGTGGTCTCGGTCAGCGAGAAGCTCTTGACCGTCCAGCCGCTGCTCGAGAGATCCACATCGTTGCTCGCGTTCGCCACGTCGGGCTTGAAGACCACCGTCGAGGCGTCGTAGGCGTTGTTCTCCATCTCGATGGTGAGGGTCTGCTGGTCGAACGGGAAGGCGCTCAGGTTCCAGTCGTGGGTGAAGGTGCCCGACATCTTGTGCTGATACCACACCGTGCCGTTGTCCTGCGGGATCGCAAGCGAGGCATCCACGCGAACGCTCTTGGCATTGGAGTAGTCGATCTCCTTCAGCGGATTGCCGTAGGCCTTCGGCACCGTCGTCCAGAGCCAGAACGTGGCGCGGAACGACTGATCGACCGGGTCGAAGTCGCTGAGCGCCGTGACCAGCGCGCCCATCTTCACCACCCTCGGCGCGCCGTCCGCACGGTCGATGCCGTGCGTCGCCGTGGCACCCAGGAACAGGATCAGCAACGCCGTGATCGCGGCGAGCAGGAGCCCTCGGGGCCGGGCAGGGGGAGGGGGAACTCTCATCCGGATTTGATTGTCCCCCAACTGCCGGGCCCCGTGCCCTCGGGGGTGAGGGCCGCCGCTTGCTAACCTTCCGCGCCCGAGGGCGTTTAGCTCAGTTGGGAGAGCACCAGCTCGACAAGCTGGGGGTCACTGGTTCGAGCCCAGTAACGCCCATCCCTCGGTGGAAGGTCCGTTCCGACGGGCCTTTCGTCGTTTCCGGGGCCCGACCGCACCGTTACGCTACGCGCGCCACCGCCCAGGAGACTCCCCATGCGCCCCCGCACCATTACCGCACTTGTTGCAGTGTTCCTTGCCAGCGCCGCCCCCGTGGCCCTCGCCTCCCAGCCGACCACCCTCGGTACCGGCGCAAAGACCTGCGTGCTGAAGCCCGGCGCGTCGTGCAAGGCAGTCGCGCACCACCGCGCCAGTCTGGCGGGGCACAACCTCCAGGGTGCACGGTTCTATGGCGCCAGGATGCATCACGCCGACTTCCGGGGAGCGAATCTGCGTG
>CAMCDF010000032.1 GCA_945873475.1 Bifidobacterium breve
CACCACGGCGGGGTTGGGTTGGCTTGCCGAGAGCATCGACCCGGTGGTGAAGGGGGCCGTGCCCTGCGGGTAGAGGTTGCCGTCGGTGGCGACGGCCGTGTGGCATGCCGCTGCCATGGCGGCCAGCGCGATGAGCGCGAGGGCAGGCGACGTGGGCCTGCGGGGCGGGGTTGTCATGGTCCGAACTCCAGCTGCGGTTGCGCCGCGGGGCTCGCGGCGGGGGTCGACTGTTGGGGCTGTGGTGGTGCGGGGCTGGGCGCTGCCTGCGCGGGCGCCTGTGCCTGGGCGCGCTCCTTCGCGCGGGCGGCGGCGCGTTGCTGGTCGCGCTGCCTGCGCAGGCGCTGCTGTTCCGCCCGGCGCTCGCGCTCGGCCTCTGCGCGTATGCGCTCGATCTCGGCCATGGCGTCCAGCTGCGTCTGGGTGAGGCCCGAATCGGTGGGGCTGGTTGCCGTGGCGGCGGTGGTGGCCAGCGCGGTGGTGCTGACCTGCGCGGGCACGGGTTGGGTGGCCTGGCGGTCCGGGTTCATGGTGTTGGCCACCACGGGAACCCCGGCCGCGCCGGCAACGGTGATGGCCAGTGCCCCCGCCCCCATACGGGCGCTCATGAGTGACGGCAGGTCGAGCATCGCCTGCCAGGCCTGGCCCACGGTGACGGTGAGGCGCGCGGTACCGCGCTCCACGATGTCGATGGCCGGGCTGGTGTCGGGCACGGCCAGGCCCGCGGCGCCCGCGCCCACCAGGGCCACTGGTACCAGCACCGTGATTCCCGCGTTGGTCTGGCGCCGCGCGCGAAGCGTTGCGCGGCAGGTGCCGCAATGGCGCACGTGGCGCGACACCATTCGGCGCTCGCGTGCATCGGCCTCGCGGTCGGCCACGCGCTCGAGGGTGTGCTGCAACGTGACGCAGCGCTCGCCCTTCGCCAGGTCGAGGTGCCATGCGTGCAGGCGCTTGCGCGCACGCACGATTGATCGCTCGACCTTGCGGTCGGTGTAGCCGGTCATCGAGCCGATCTCCGCGCGGCTGACCCCGGCGGTGCGAAGCAGCAGGCACACCCGCTCGGCCTCGTTCAGGGATGTCATGGCGTCCTGCAGGGTGCGGTAGCGCTCGCGCCACTCGGCCACGGCCGCCGGCTCGCGGGCCTCGGCGCCCCGCTCGTCAACCGCGGTGACGATGTCGTCGCCTGCCGGGGTCTCGCGGCCGCGGCGCCGGGCCATGGTGGTGGCCTCGTTGCGGATGACCACGTGCAGCCACGCCACGAACTCCTCGGTGGGGCCGATGGGCCCCTTGGTGAGTGCCACCTCCATGCCGCGCTGGTAGGCGTCTTCGGCGTCCTCCAGCGAGGGGGCGAACCGGGCCGCGTACCGCAGCAGGCCGGGCGCGCCGGCCATGGCGGCAAGGCACAGGCGCCGGCGGGCGTCGTCGTCGCTCTCACCGGCCACGGGGGTGCCGAGCCGGGGTGGGGTGTCGTCTGCAGCGTCCATCAGGGGTTCATCTGGGGGGTGGCGATTGTGGTGGCATGGATAGTCCTATGCAACGGAGATTGCGCGGGAAGGTTCCCGCAGCACGTGTTGCACCAACGCCCGGGCCACGCGTTTGCTCCCCCCTTGGGAGCCCCCAAACGGTTAAGTGCCTGGCACCGGGGCGCTCGTAGCGGGAAAAAGCGGCGTAGGGTTCGCGCCGGTGACTGTCACCGGGCCCCACATACGCACCGAGACCCGGCGCATCGTGATGTCGGAGATCGACGTCAGCCAGATCCACTTCACCACCGCCTACCGGTGGATGGATCGGGGCCTGTGCGAGTGGCTGGCCGACGTGGGCTGGCCGTTCACCCGGCTGCTGGATGAGGGCGTGGGCATCCCCATCGTCGACAGCCGCTGCCGGTTCGACCAGCGCATCCTGCTGGACGACATGATCACCATCGAGACATCGGTGGGCGGGGTGGGAACCACCTCATTCCGCAGCCGTCACAGGTTCCTGCGGGGCGATCAGCTGTGCGCCGAGGGCGAGCTCACGCATGTGTGCATCGAGCGCGGCGGGCGCACGCCCGTGCCAGTTCCCGAGTGGATACGGGCGGCGGCGACCCCCGACTGAGGGCCGCCGCACTCCGGCTAGCGGCTACCGACCCTGGTCGTCGCCCCGGCCCACGCGCAGCCCGACGGCCCGTGATGAGTGGATCGACCCGTCGGCGTTCACGTACACCTTCACGCGGGCACCGTCGGCGCGAAGAACCTTGACCTCCCAGGCCGCGCCGTGTTCGTCTGCGCGCTCGACCTCGATGAGCCTGCTGCCCGCGCCCACGTGGGCCAGCGCGGCGGCGGCGGCCACATTGGCATCGACCGAGCCCGGCGGAAGCGGCGCAGCCGGGTTGGTGCCGTCGCCGTCATCGGCAACCGTGACGGTGTGGGTGGTGGTGGCGCAGGTGGTGTCGCATGCGCGAACCCGGATGGTGAGGGTGCTGCCCACGGTCGACCTCACGCGCTTGAAGCGCGCGAATGCCTGCACGGTCTGATCGGGGGCCAGCGCGGCGTCCCAGTCGGTCACCCTTGCCCGTGCGATGCGGCGCTTCACCGCCACGGTGATGCGTGGGGCCTCGGCCGATGTTCCCCTCAGCGTGGTGACTCCCACTGACAGCTTGGTCTTGCCGGTCTTCACTGCGTCGACGGCCGTCACCTGTGGTGCAGCCATTGCCCCGCCGGCCAGCCCCAGGCCTGCCGCGGCGACTCCCGTTGCGATGAGCGTGCGGTACCTCATTGATGTGGCTCCCCCGATGGACATCACGTGAGGGCCACGGTAGGCCCGGGCCTGTGTGGGGCTTCCCGGCCCCCCGGTAAGCCTTTCGTAATTGGGCAGTGGTGGTGCAGAGGCGGCGCCAAGGCGTCACGCGCGGGTGTGGATGCGTAACGCCCACCCGGCGCACGATGGCTGCGTGAGAGCGACCGACACCGGAGGGCCAAATGACCGCCGCCATCAAGGTTCCCGTGCACGCGTGGATCGTGCCGGGCTCGCTTGCCATCGCCGAGCGCCCGGGAGGTGGCGGGCGCAGCCACCGGGTGGCCCGCCGGCAGGCCGAGCTGACCTGGTGGAGCGACCAGGGGGTGCGGACGATCGTGTCGGCCATGCGCAGCCGCCACTGCATCACGGAGTACGCCCAGCACGGGTTCGGGGTCAGGTGGCACCCCCTGAAGGACGTGGTGCAGGCCCGGATGGAGATTCCGAGGCTGGCGGACGACGTGGCCGAGACGATGGCCCGTGAGCCCGGCGCGGTGCTGGTGCACTGCGACCGCATCAGCGAGTGGCTGGCCGCGATCGACGCGGCAATCCGCCTGCGGCTGGCGCTGGCCGACGATGTCGCCGCGGCGCTCGACCAGGCCGAAGCCGACGGCCTGCCGGTGGGCGACCTGGCCCGGGACCTCATGGACGTCGGGAGCGGGCCGCCGGAAACGGCGTGAGTGACGGCAGTACGATCCACTCCATGTCCGTCACATTCGGCGACTACACGTTCGACCGCGTCGACTACGACGATGAGTTCGACATCCTTCGCATATGGCGCTCCGACCCCGGTTTCGTGGGCCCGGACGACTGGGATGCATCCCGCGAGGACTACAGCTTGGTGTGGAGCGATGGGCACATCGTCTCGATCGAGATCATGTCCCCACGCCTCCTGATGGACGAGGGCCGCGAGATCGTGGTGACGCTGGAGGACGGCACGGTGCTGCGGTCGGCCGATGTCGAGGCCGCCATCACCCCCCGAAGGGCTGCCTGAGAAGCGGGCAATCGCCGCCGCCGGCAGGGGAATTCGGGCCCAAGCCGTAAGGATCTCGTGATGAGCGCGTATCCATCCGGAACGCGTTCCTTGCCGGGCGTCTACCGGCGGCCCTACCCTGATCTTCGTCCGGGGGGCCGCGCGCCCATCTCACGCTGCGCACGAGAGGCCCCAACTGAAGAACGACAGATCCCTCCTGGAGGCCATCAGCCGCATGCGCACCCGAACGCAGACCGTGATGACCCGAGGCGCCCTGGCGGCGCTTGCCGTTGGCGCCCTTGCCGGGTGCGGGGGCGTGGCGGCGCAGCCCAGCGCCGTGAAGGGCACGGTGGCGGGGGTGCCGACGATCTCGCCGGTGGCGGGAATCCAGGACGATCGCGTGTACCAGGTGCCGGCGAAGGACGCCGAGTCGCGTGTGCAGACCATGACGCGCATGGGCGCGTCGATCATCCGCGTGGACACCCGCTGGGATGTCGTGGCCACCAAGCGGCCGAAGAACCCCAAGGACCAGAACGACCCGGCCTACGACTGGTCGGCGTATGACGTGATCGTCGACCAGGCCGCCAAGCGCGGCGTGCGGGTGCTGATGACCGTGTGGGGCACCCCGAGCTGGGCGGCCGACCCGGCGGTGCCCAAGTCGGCCCGCTTCCCCGACAACTCGCGCCGGCCCCTGAAGGCCGGTGACTACGGCAACTTCGCGTACGCCCTGGCGTCGCGCTACACGCCCCGCGGCGTGCGCGACTGGGAGATCTGGAACGAGCCCAACATCCCGCTGTTCATGCGCCCGCAGTTCAGGAAGCAGGGCCGCACGTGGGCGAACGTGTCGGTGGGCACCTACAGCGCGCTTGCCAAGGCCTTCTACGCCAACGTGAAGCAGGTCGACAAGAACAGCCGCATCGCCGGCGTGGTCACGTCACCAGCCGGCGACCAGTGCCCGTCGTCGTGCCCGAAGAGCGCCAACGCGCGCACCAGCCCGTCGAACTTCCTCACGCTGCTGAACAAGCCCGGCAACCGGCCGCCCATGAACGCCGTGAGCCACCACCCGTACCCCATCACCACCCCGCGCGACACCAACTTCCCGGGCTCGTCGTACATCGACCTCTACAACATCAACCGCTTCCAGCAGGAAGTGGACCGCACCTACCTGCGCGGCAAGAAGCTGTGGCTGACCGAGTTCGGCTTCGCCACCGTGAAGGTGAGCGAGTACTCGATGTTCGTGAGCGAGGCCGAGCAGGCGCAGTACCTGCAGGACGCCTACCGCCGCGTGCGCCCCAACAAGCGCATCGGCATGTTCGTGTGGTACTTCCTGCAGGACAACGGCGCGTGGGGATCGGGCCTGCTGAAGCAGGACGGCAAGGCCAAGCCCGCGGCCGAGGTGTTCTCCATCCCCATGTCGCCGCTGTCGTCCCGGCCGATCAGGCCGGGTGGCACGGCCACCCTGGTGGGCCAGGTGCGCACCACGCGCCAGTCCACCGAGGTCACCGTGCAGGCGAAGTCGGGCGACGCCTGGAACGACGTCGCGTTGGTGACCACCGGCAGGGACGGATCGTTCGCGCTGAACGTGAAGCCGTCATCCAGCACCACCTACCGCGCCACCTGGACCGGCGACGTGCCCAGCGGCAGTCGCCAGACCAGGACGTCGTGGCCGGTGACGGTTCGCGTGAAGTAGCCGGGGTACCCTGACCGCGTGAGCTCGCCGCCGCCACCGCCAAGCCGCAGCACCGCCACACCGCAGGAGGCCGGCGAGCGGCTGGCGTCGCGTGATGTGCGGTTCGTGCCGATTCTGCGCGGTCGCCAGGGGCGCGACTACATACGGCGCGTGCTGAGCGTGGTTGCCCTGCTGGGCATCGACATCACGTCGGCGTTCCTGGGGCTGTACGCGGTGCTCGCCTTCAAGCTGATGGTGCAGGGCCAGCCCATCGACTCGGCCGCCATCTGGTCGGTCGAGCAGAAGGCGCTCCCCCTGGTCACCATCACGCTGGTGCTGGTGTTCGCGAAGTACGGGCTGTACGCCGAGCGCGAGGAGCGCGGTGGGTCGAGCCGCATCCTGTCGGCCGTCACCGTGGCCACGGTGATCGTGCTGGCGCTGGTGCTTGCCAGCGGCTGGCGCTTCCAGACCTTCTACATCTTCTACTCGTCGTGGTTCGTCATCTCGGTGCTGGTCATCGTGCTGCGGGCCTCGTGGGACAGCATCACCGCGCTGGTGCTCGACTGGGTGAGGTTCGAACGCCGCGCGCTGCTGGTGGGCGCACCCGACATGACCACGCCCATCGCCGAGAGCATCACCCGCGCCAGCACCGACCGCCACGGCGTGGCCTACCGCGTTGTGGGCGCGCACTCACTTGTGGCCGGGGTGGGCACCGACGGCGAGCCGCCGGCCGCGCGCGAGCTCGACCTGCTGCTCGACCCCACGCAGATCGACGAGGTCATCCTGGCGGGGCAGGCCGGGCGCGACCAGTCGATCCTCGACCTGCTCGACGTGTGCCGGCGCCGCGGCATTCCCGTTCGCCTGGCGCCCACCACAGCGCAGCTGCTGTCGCATTCGATCCGCGCGGTGCCGGCGCCCGGCCTGCCGCTGTTCGAACTGCGCCCGCCGGTGCTCAGCGGCATCGCCTTCCTCGCCAAGCGCGCATTCGACATCGTGGTGGGGTCGCTGCTCATCATCCTGCTCTCGCCGGTGCTGCTGCTGGCCGCGCTGGCGATCAAGCTGGAAGACCGTGGCCCGGTGACCTACCGCAACCGCCGAATGGGCGTGGAGGAGCACCCGTTCGACTGCTTCAAGTTCCGCACCATGCGCGTGGGCGCCGACCAGATGCAGGCCGAGCTCGAGCACCGCAACGAGGCCGACGGCGCGCTGTTCAAGATCAGCGACGACCCGCGCATCACGCGGGTGGGTGGGTTCCTGCGCAGGTTCTCCATCGATGAGCTGCCGCAGCTGTTCAACGTGCTGCGCGGCGAGATGTCGCTGGTGGGTCCGCGCCCGTTGCCCGAGCGCGACTTCCTGCTGCTGGACGACCTGCAGAAGAAGCGCTACCTGGTGCTGCCGGGCATGACCGGCCTGTGGCAGGTGAGCGGGCGGTCCGACCTCTCGTTCGACGACCTCGTGCGCCTCGACTTCTATTACATCGAGACCTGGTCGATCTGGCTGGACCTGGTCATCCTCGTGCGCACCATCCCGGCCGTGCTGTTCAAGAAGGGCGCGTACTGATGACCACCGAGCCCGACCCCGACGCACTTCTGGATGCCCTGCGCGATGCCGCGGGCGAGCCGCCCCTGTCGCCGCTTCGCATCGCCGATTCCGCGCCATCGGCGCGCGAGGGCGTGGCCGGCAAGGCCGTGGGCGAGAGCCGTCGCGCGGTGATGCGCCTCATCACCCCGGCGCTGGCCGACCTGCTGGCGCAGCTCGAGGCCGACCGCCACCGTATGCAGGCCGAGATCCGCAGGCTCGAGGCGCGTATCGACTACCTCGAGAAGCGCGTTCCCCGCGACGCGGACGACTGATGGCGCGCCCCCGGGGCGGAGCATGAGCATCGCCTTCGTGGTGCAGCGCTACGGCGCGGAGGTCGCGGGAGGGGCCGAGGCGCTCTGCCGCGACACCGCCCGCGCTCTGGTGCGTGCCGGCGAGGACGTCACCGTGTACACCACCACGGCGCGCGACTACCTGAGCTGGGAGCCCTTCTACCCCGAGGGCGATTGGATGGACGACGGCGTGGTGGTGCGCCGCTTCGCCGTGGAGCCTCCTGATCCGACGCGCTCGGCCGACCTGGTGCGCCACCTGGGCCTGAGCCCGGGCGACCCCGCCCTCGAGGCCGAGTGGGCGAAGGCCCAGGGCCCGGTATCGCGTGACATGTTGGCCGCTCTCAGCGAAAACGGTGCCAGGCACCGGGGTCGCTCGCAGCGGGCAAACACGCACGACGTGGTGGCGCTGTGGACGTACCTCTACGCCACCTCGCAGCTCGCGATGCCGCTGGTGCGCGACCGGGCGGTACTGGTGCCGCTGGCGCACGAGGAGCCCATGCTGCGCTTCACGCTCACGCGGGGGGTCATCCGCATGGCCAGGGCGCTGGCGTTCATGACGCCCGAGGAGCGCCGGCTGGTGGAGGACGTGGTGGACGTGGGGGACACCCCCGGCGTGGTGGTGGGTGCAGGGCTCGACCCATCGCCCGATGGCGACGCCGCGGCGGCACGCGCGGCGCGGCCGCTGCCGGCGCGCTTCGCCCTGTACCTGGGCCGGGTGGACGCCGCGAAGGGCGTGGACGCGCTCATCCGGGCGCACGAGGCCTACCGCGACTCGGGCGGGCCACTCGGCCTGGTGCTGGCCGGTCGCGAGGCCCCGGGCATGCGCATACCGGGGTGGGTCACCACCACCGGGTTCATCACCGACCAGGAGCGCGCCGATCTCCTGGCCGCCGCCGAGGTGGTGGTGCTTCCCTCGCCCTACGAGAGCCTGTCGCTGGTGGCGCTGGAGGCCTGGCGCGCGGGAAGGCCCACCCTCGGCTACGCGCGCGCCGACGTGGTTGCCGGCCAGACCGCCCGATCAGGCGGCGGCCTGCTGTACACCGGGCCGGAGACCTACGGCCGACAGCTCTTCCGCCTGGGCCTCAATCCCGCCGAGCGCGATGCCATGGGGGAGAGCGGCCGCGCCTTCGCCGCCGGCGCCACGTGGGACGCCTGCGTGGCCCGCTGGCGCGAGGTGCTGGCGCTCGCGAGCCGCGCTTAGGAGCCGGCCGACTCCGCATCGCTGAGCATCCTGGCGTAGCCCTGCAGCACTGCCTCGTCGCTATCAGCCACGATCGGCTCGCCCCTCAGGGCGTCGCCGCACCGGGCGCGGATGACATCAACCAGCAGGCCCGTGGCCATCCACTCGAACCCGGGCGGAACATCCACGCGCACGCGCACCCAGTGCAGGCCGTCGCCCATGTCGTCGGTGCGCGTGACCATGGGCGCCGTCATGAACCTCACGCCGCCCGGTCCCACCAGGTCGGCGGCATCCGCCACGGCGCGGGCCACCGGCGCGACATCGGTCACCAGAACCCCGACCTCCATGGCGCGCGCGTGGTGGGCGAAGCGCTGCACGCCCTTGGCGAGCGAGTTGGGCATGTAGATGACGTCGCCGTTCATGGCGCGCATGACGGTGACCCGCAGCGTGGCGCGCTCGACGATGCCCATGGGCACCGTGCTCTCCAGTACCACCAGGTCGCCCACCGCGAACTGCCCCTCGAACAGGATGAAGAAGCCGGCCACGACATCGGCGAGGAACCGCTGCACGGCGAAGCCCAGCACCAGGATGACGAAGGCCGACCCCGAGATTGCGGCCACGCTGCTCGCACCGAACACGGCGGCCACCACCGCCACGATCGCCGCCAGGATGACCACGTAGATGATGCCCGCGGCCAGCGCCGACACCGCGGTGCCACGCTGGCGCGCCGCCACGGTCTCGCCCTGGCGCAGCACCCGTGCCACCGAGCGGCGCTCGACCATGCGCACGATCCACACGCTGATCAGCGCCACCAGCACGATGGCGCCGATCCAGATGAGGGTGTCCGCCCAGGCGGGCAGCCACGAGACGTCGGTGGGGGTGGTGTCTGTCATGACCGGGGCGCCCTAGAGCACCGGCAGGTACCGCTCCATCTCGAACGGCGTCAGCTGCACGCGGTACTCCTCCCACTCGGCCCGCTTGATCTCGACGAAGCGGTTGTGGGTGTGCTCGCCGAAGGCCCGCAGCAGGAGCTCGCTGGCCGCGCCGATCTCGATGGCCTCGCCCAGGGTCTCGGGCAGGCTCTCGATGCCCGCACGCGATCGCTCCTCCGGGCCGAACTCGTAGAGGTTGGTCTCCATGGGCGCGGGCAGCTCGTAGCCCTTCTCGATGCCGTCGAGGCCCGCGTGCAGCAGGGCGGCGAAGGTGAGGTAGGGGTTGCAGGCGGGATCGGGCGCGCGCAGCTCGCAGCGCGTGGCCTTCTCCTTGCCCACGTGGTACATCGGCACGCGGATGAGCGCCGACCGGTTGCGGCGGCTCCACGCGATGTACACCGGCGCCTCGTAGCCGGGCACCAGGCGCTTGTACGAGTTGACCCACTGCGCGAACACGCAGGACAGCTCGCGCGCGTGGCGCAGTTGGCCCGCGATGAATGCCTTGGCCTCACCCGAGAGCAGGTACTCATCCGAAGGGTCGAAGAAGGCGTTCTTCTCGCCGCGGAACAGGCTCTGGTGCGTGTGCATCCCCGAGCCGTTCTCGTCGGCCAGCGGCTTCGGCATGAAGGTGGCGTAGATGCCGTTGCGGTGCGCCACCTCCTTCACCACGGTGCGGTAGGTCATGACGTTGTCAGCCATGCGCAGGGCGTCGTCGTAGCGCATGTCGATCTCGTGCTGGCTGGGTGCCACCTCGTGGTGCGAGTACTCCACGTGGATTCCCATGGCCTCCAGCGCCAGCACGGTCTCGCGGCGCAGGTCGCTGGCGGCGTCGAGCGTGGTGAGGTCGAAGTACCCGCCGCGGTCGAGCGGCACGGTGCCCTGGGAGTCCTTGAAGTAGAAGAACTCCAGCTCGGGGCCCAGGTAGTAGTGGTCGTACCCCATTGCCCGCGCGCGCTCGAGGGCGCGGCGCAGTATCTGGCGGGGGTCGCCCTCGTAGGGCTCGCCGGTGGGCAACTGGATGTCGCAGAACATGCGCGCCACGCCCTGTACCTCGGGGCGGTAGGGCAGAACCGCGAAGGTGTCGGGGTCGGGCATGGCGATCATGTCCGACTCCTCGATGGCGTTGAAGCCGGTGATCGACGAGCCGTCGAAGCCCATCCCCTGCTCCATCGCCGACGGCAGCTCCTCGCGCGTGACGGCGAAGCTCTTCAGCTGCCCCAGCACATCCGTGAACCAGAACCGGATGAACTTGATGTCGCGCTCTTCCACCAGCGCCAGGATCTCGTCGCGTGTCATAGGCCGAACCTACCGCACGGGCTGGCGTTGCGCGCCTGCTTCCCATGAACGGCCACGGCGAGCCGGATCACAGACGAACGGGGTGGGATTTCGGTTGAGGACCGTTCGAAGAGGTCCGATGCCGAAGATCCCACCCCGTTCGTCGTTCACGGAGCAGCGATGCAGCGTGCGCTGCTACTTCACGAACAGCATCTCCTGGTACTTCGGCAGCGGCCAGAGGTCGTCGGCCACGATGCCCTCCAGCGCGTCGGCCATCTCACGCGCGGCCTCCATGGCCGGCAGCACCTTGTCGCGCATGTACTGCGCGTGCTTGATCGGCGTGCCGTGCGGGTGGTTGGCGTTCACCGACTCCAGCGCCTTGATCCTGGCGACGAAGTCCTCGGTGATGCCGCGCACCTCGTCGGTGAGCGAGTCGATGCCGGCGTCGTCGCACAGCTCGATCTGCCTGAGCGCTGCCGGGAGGATGAGCGTGCGCGCCATGTTGGCCGCGGTCTCCGCCTCGATGTTCACCTTGGTGATGTACTGCTCGACGTACACCTCGTAGCGGGCGGTGAGCTCGCGCTTGTCGAGCACCTTGTACCTGGTGAACACCTGCACCGTGCTGGGCGCGATGAACTGCGGCAGGGCGTCCGGCGTGGTGCGCAGGTTCAGCAGGCCACGCTTCGCGGCCTCGTTGTGCCAGGCCTCCGAGTAGCCGTCGCCGTCGAACACCACGCGACCGTGCTGCTTGTAGACGTCGCGCACCACCTCGACCACGGCGGTCTCCAGCTTGGCGCCGCGCTTGGCCAGCTTCTTCTTCAGCTCGCCTGCCATGTAGTCGACCGACTCGGCCACGATGGTGTTGAGCACCGTGTTGGGCATGCCCAGTTCCTGGTTCGCGCCCAGGGCACGGAACTCGAACTTGTTGCCGGTGAAGGCGAACGGGCTGGTGCGGTTGCGGTCTCCTGCGTGCAGCGGCATGGCCGGCAGCACCGGCGTGCCCAGGCCCAGGAACGAGCGCGGCGTCGACTTCACGGACTTGCTCTTGGCGATGGCCTCGAGCACGCGCTGGATCTCCTGCCCCAGGTAAATCGAGATGATCGCCGGGGGCGCCTCGTTGGCACCCAGGCGGTGGTCCTGCCCGGCGTTGGCCACCGTGGCGCGCAGCAGACCTGCGTACTTGTCGACCGCGCGGATGACCGCCGCCGCGAAGAACAGGAACTGCAGGTTGTCGTGCGGCGTGTCGCCGGGCTCCAGCAGGTTCTGGCCGTCGTTGGTGCCCATGGACCAGTTGTTGTGCTTGCCCGACCCATTGACGCCGGCGAAGGGCTTCTCGTGCAGCAGGGCCACCATGCCGTAGCGGCGGGCCACCTTCTGCAGCGTCTGCATGGTCAGGTGCTGGTGATCGGCACCCACGCTGGAGATCTCGAAGATCGGCGCCACCTCGTACTGCGCCGGGGCCACCTCGTTGTGGCGGGTCTTGATGGGCACGCCCAGGCGGGCCAGCTCGCGCTCGACCTCCATCATGCAGGCAAGAACGCGCTCGGGAATCGACCCGAAGTAGTGGTCGTCGAGCTCGTGGCCCTTCGGCGGCTTGGCGCCGTACAGCGTGCGACCCGTGTTGATGAGGTCGGGGCGCTCGTAGTAGTACTGCTCGTCGATCAGGAAGTACTCCTGCTCGGCGCCCACCGTGGTGAACACACGCTGTGCTTCGTGGTCGCCGAACAGGTCGAGCGCCTTCAGCGCCGACGTGCTCAGGGCCTCCATCGACCTCAGCAGCGGGATCTTGTTGTCGAGCGCCTCGCCGGTCCACGACATGAACGCGGTCGGGATGCACAGGGTGGCGCCGTTGGGGTTCTCGAGGATGAACGCGGGGCTCGTGGGGTCCCACGCCGTGTAGCCGCGGGCCTCGAACGTGGCGCGGATTCCACCGGTGGGGAACGACGACGCGTCGGGCTCGGCCTGGATCAGCTCCTTGCCCGAGAACTCCGCGATGCTCGTGCCCTCGCCCGTGGGGCCGAAGAACGAGTCGTGCTTCTCGGCGGTCGATCCCGTGAGCGGCTGGAACCAGTGCGTGTAGTGGGTGGCGCCCTTCGCAAGCGCCCAGTCCTTCATGGCCGACGCCACGGCGTCTGCGATCGAGGCGTCGAGCTCTGCGCCGCGCTCGATGGTGGCCTGCAGCTTGCGGTACACGGCCTTGGGCAGGCGGGCGCGCTGGGCGGCGGGGCCGAAGACGTTCTCGCCGTAGACGTTGTTCTCGGGCAGCGTGAGGTCGACGGTCTCGACCGCGCCCTCGTCGGCAAACCACTGTGCGGCGCCGAGGTTCTTGTGTCGCGTCGGCATGGGTGGGTCCATCCTCCTGGAATCGTTCGCGTGCGGCGCATGGGCGCTTTTGCAGGGCCCCCGGGAACGCGGCACGCGCCGGAATCGGTCATCCGGCTGGCGGAGAATACGGCCGCGGGGCGCCCGGGGGGTCGGCACGAGGGCCAATAACCGCTTCGTGCCCCTTGTGCACTCGTATAAACCGCTCCGAATCGCCCTTCCGGTGGCATGCTGTGGGGCGTGACCACGCGCTCGAAGACCAAGGCGAGGGCCACGGGTCAGGCCGCCCCGAACGGTCGCCCGCTTGGCGACCTCATCGCCCTGCCCGCGTTGGAGGGCGCCGCCGTGGTGCCCGATGGCGCTGCCGAGGGCGTGCACGTGGCCGCCCTGGTGCTGGACGACCCCGGAGCGCGGCCCGAGGATTCCGCCCTGCTGGTGTCGCCCGGCGGGGTGCCCAAGCCGATCCCCGCGGGCGTGGTGGCCGTGGTCACGCGCGCGTCGGTGTCGGGCAAGCCGCCTGTGCCGGTCATCGTCATCCCCGACGACCGCCCGTGGGGCGAGGTGCTGGGCGCCCTTCAGGGCGCCATCTCGGGGGAGACCCGCGACGTCGAGACCCGCAACGCCCTTCGCCGGGTGCTCATCGCCGGCACCGGGGTGGCGGGAATCGCCGAGGCCGCGGCCGAGGTGCTGGGCTCTCCAGTGGCGATCCTCGACGAGTACCTCGACGTGCTCGGAACGTCCGATCTCACCGACGCCCGGCAGGAATCCCTGGTGGACGCCATCGAGGAGGCCCGCACGCACGGGCCGGCCTCGCTGCTGGGCCCCTTCATCCAGGCCGGGGTGAAGGGCGCGGGAATCATGCGGCTCGACGGCGCCGAGGGAACCGAGTTCGCCGGTGTGCTGGTGACCTGGGGCCCGCTGCCCGCAGCGGGCGACCGCGCCGTGCCCGCGCTTGCCGACGCCCTGCTGGTGGAGCGCGTGCGCGAGGACACCCGGGTCGACACCGAGGCCCGCCTGCGCGGCGAGCTGCTGGAGGAACTGCTGGCAGGCGAGGTCGTCAGCCGCGAGTCGCTGGTGCGCCGCGCCCGGCACCTGGGCGCAGACCTCTCGGAGGGCGCCGTGGCCGTTGTGGGCCGCCTGCAGGACCCCCACAGCGACGGCCGGGTCATCACCGACCCGCGCCTGGTCCGCCGGTTCATGCAGCAGACCCGCGGCGTGCTCGAGCTTCACTGGCCCAAGGCGCTGGTCGACTGGCACGAGGGCCTGCTGGTCATCCTGCTGCCCAAGCGCGCCGAGGGCGACGAGGGGGAGGGGCCCGAGGCGCTTGCCCACACGCTTGCCCGCAGGCTGCTGGCGGCCACCGGCCCCACCGTGCCCGGCCTCACGCTCACGCTCGCGTTGTCGCGCCAGCAGGACGACCCCGAGCGCCTGGGTTCGGCCATCGACGAGGCCCAGCTGGCGCTGTCGATCGGCGAGAAGCTCGGCCGCGCGGGCGAGGTGGTCACCTTCGAGGAGACCGGCACGTACAAGCTGCTGTTCCAGGTGTTCGCCGACCGGCCCGAGGAGCTCGAGTCGTTCTACGAGCAGACCATGGCGCCGCTGGTGCGGTACGACGAGCAGTACCAGACCGAGCTCGTGGGCACCGTGGCCACGTACCTCGACCTCGACTGCAACCTGGCCGCCACCGCGCAGACGCTGTACACGCACCGCCACACCATCCGGTACCGCCTCGACCGCATCACCGAGCTCGCCGGGCTGGACATCGGCAAGACCGACGACCGCGAGAAGCTGTCGCTGGGCCTCAAGGCCATGCGCCTGCTGGGCCGCAAGGTGGCGCCGCCCATGCGCGAGAAGCCGGCTCACGGCACCAAGGCCGCGAGGGGCGCGAAGGGCTAAGCCGGGGTCAGGCCCAGCCGCCCGCGCGGGCGAAGGCCTCGCGAAGGCGCTGGGTGATCGGCCCTTCCCGGCCGTCACGCACCGGCACGCCGTCCACGGCCAGCACGGGGGTGACCCCGGCCAGGCCGTTGCTCAGGAACATCTCGTCGCAGTTGCGCCACTCGGCCTCGGCGATGTGGCGCACGTCGATGGGGATGCCCTCGGCCTCTGCGGCCTCCAGCAGCAGGTCGCGCGTGACGCCCCCGAGGATTCCCTCGATGGGAGGGGTCAGCAGGGTGCCGTAGGCCACGATGAACAC
>CAMCDF010000033.1 GCA_945873475.1 Bifidobacterium breve
ACGCGCATCTGCAGGCCATCCCCCCCGGTTGCGGTCACGGTGAGCACCGGCTCCTGCGGGGCGGGCAGCTGGGGCTGGGGGGCGCGCACGACCACCTGCAGCGGCGGCGCCTCGACGACGGCCGGGGGGTCGCCCCCGGACGATCCGCTACTGCTGGCCCACACCACGAAGGCCACGACAACCGCGAGTCCACCAACGAGGATGAGCAGGGCGTTGCGGCGGCGGCGGCGCAGTTCGCTCCGTCGTTGGTCCGCCGACGGTCGGTTGCGCCCCGGCGGGCGCGGTGTTCCGGAGCCGCTCACGGGTCCGATGCTAGCGATGCCCCCCGCCGCACCCCTCGCGCCGCTACGCTGGCCGCCATGCACGAATGGACCGGACTCTCACGCGGGCGCGCGCTCGCAATCGTCAGCGCCCGCGATCCGCGGGCGTTTCCCGTGGGGCTATTCTCGCGCGACCCCGTCCCGCCGCCCAACCAGGGACCGGGCTGCTTCATGTGGTTCGCCGATCACGCGGAGGCCGCCGACTTCATGGTGGAGATCGTGCCTGTGCTGCTGCTCGACCCGGACAGCTGGCCCGACTTCGACGAACTGGTCGAGAAGACCCGCGAGGTCGTGCGCGAGGTGCCCGAAGAGGGCGCCGACCCGCTCGCGACCATGCGCTCGCTCGGGAAGCACTGGGGCGACCGGGCGCACTTCGTGTGGTGGGGGCACTTCGAGGAGATCTCATCGGGCGACACCGACTTCGGGCGGCTCATCCGGATGCAGTACCTCGATGAGTTGGACGACCCCGAGAACGACCGGCCGGTGGAGGGCGACGAGCTGGACGCCCTCGTGCGCTTCACCCGCATCTACCCCCTCTAGGGGCGCAGGGCCTCGGCGATTCCCGCGCCGAACTCACCCACGGCTGCGTCGGCAGCACCCGGGTCCGGCGCATCCCCGATGCGGCGGATGATCTCGCTGGCGATCACCACGCCGTCTGCGACCTCGCCGATCTGCGATGCCTGATCGGGCGTGCGCACGCCGAATCCCACGACCAGCGGAACCGGGATGTGCCGTCGGGCACGCGCCACCAGTGCCCGCAGGCGGTCGTCCATGGTCATCTCGCCGCCGGTCACCCCGGTGACGGCCACCAGGTAGACGAACCCCTCGGCCTGCTCGCCGATGGCGGCCATGCGATCGTCGTCGGTCGTCGGGGCGGCGAGGGCTATCAGCGCCACGCCGGCCTCCCGGGCCGCGCGCCGCACGTCGTCGGCCTCGTCCACCGGGAGGTCGGGCACGATGACGCCCGCCACACCCTTCTCTGCAGCAGTGCCGAGGAACTCATCCGCGCCCTGCGCGATGACCGTGTTGAAGTAGGTCATCACCACGACGGGCGGGCCGTCGCGCAGGTCGCCGGCGATGTCGAGCACGTCCATGGGGCGCGTGCCGCCGTCCAGCGCGGCCTGCCCCGCGGCCTGGATGGTGGGCCCGTCGGCGAGGGGGTCCGAGAACGGTATGCCCAGCTCGATGATGTCGGCGTGCGGAGCAAGCAGCTGCGCGTGCCGGCGGCTGGCATCGATATCGGGGTAGCCGCCCATCACGTACGGCACGAACAGCGGCCGCCCGGCGTCGCGGAAGGTTCGCTCCAGGCGCTCGGCGCCCGACTCAGGCACTTGCGTCGATCCCCAGGGCAGCGCCCGCCTGGTCGACGTCCTTGTCGCCCCGGCCCGACAGGCACACCAGTACCGGACCGGCGCCACGCAGCTCGGCCGCCGCGTCGCGCACGTGGGCCAGCGCATGTGAGGTCTCGAGGGCCGGAATGAGCCCCTCCATGCGCGAGCACTCGAGGAACGCCGACAGGGCGGCATCGTCGGTGGCGTTGACGTACCGCACACGCCCGATGTCGCGGAGGTGCGAGTGCTCGGGGCCGACCCCCGGGTAGTCCAGGCCGGCGGACACCGAATGGGCCTCGGCCACCTGTCCGTCGGGGTCCTGCAGCAGGTACGAGTACGACCCATGCAGCACGCCGGGGCGCCCCTGGGCCAGCGACGCGCCGTGCCTGCCGGCGGGACCCTCGCCCCCGGCCTCCACGCCCACGAGGGCGACCTCCGGGTCGTCGAGGAAACCGCGGAAGATTCCGATGGCGTTCGACCCGCCGCCGACGCACGCCACCACGGTGCCCGGCAGCGCCCCGGTCTCCTCCAGCATCTGCGCGCGCGACTCGATGCCGATGATCGACTGGAACTCCGCGACGATCTCGGGGTACGGGGCGGGGCCCACGGCCGAACCGATGATGTAGTGCGTGGTGTCGACGTTGGTCACCCAGTCGCGGATGGCCTCGCTGGTGGCGTCCTTCAGGGTGCCGCTGCCGGAGTCGACCGGGAAGACCTCCGCGCCCAGCATGCGCATGCGGATCACGTTGAGGCGCTGCCGCTGCATGTCGGTGCGCCCCATGTACACGCGGCAGCCCAGGCCAACGAGGGCCGACGCCGTTGCGGTGGCCACGCCGTGCTGACCCGCGCCGGTCTCGGCGATGATGCGCTGCTTGCCCATGCGGCGGGCCAGCAGCACCTGCCCCAGGGCGTTGTTGATCTTGTGGGCGCCGGTGTGGCAGAGGTCCTCGCGCTTGAACCAGAGGCCCTTGTCGATGCCCCAGGCCTGCTCCAGGCGACGCGCACGGTAGAGGGGCGTGGGTCGCCCGACGTAGTGACTGAGCAGCACCCCGAGCTCGCTCAGGAAGTCGGGGTCGTCCTTGTAGCGCTCGTACGCCTCGGTGAGCTCGTCGAGCGCGCCGATGACGGTCTCGGGCACGTAGCGCCCACCGTAGGGACCGAACCTCATGTTCACGCTCATGCCGCCACCTCCATCGCCGCCCGGCGCGCCTCGGCCGCAAAGGCCATGACGCGTGCTGCATCCTTGCGCCCCACCACGCCGCCCTCCACCCCGCTGGACACATCAAGGACATCCGGCCGCACGCGGCGCACGGCGTCACCCACCACCTCGGGCGTGAGCCCCCCGGCAAGCGCGAACGCCCGGGATGGCCTGCGGGCCTCCAGCAGGCCCCAGTCGGCACGCACGCCGGTGCCACCGTGGGCACCGGGCACCGCGGCGTCGAACAGCACCAGGTCGCAGTGCAGGGCATCTCCGCGGGCGATCGATTCCGGACCCTCGAGCGGTATGGCCACGGTCACCGGCACGCCGCAGGTGCGGGCGATGGCGTCGATGTCATCCACGCCATGCAGCTGCACGCGGGTCAGCCGGCACTCCCCCACCGCCTGCTCCACCTGCTCGGGCGCGGGCTGCACGAAGACCCCCACACGCTCCACGCCATCCGGCACCTCCGCCATGACGGCACGCGCGTCGTCCATTCCCAGCGCGCGCGGGCCGTTCGGGGTCATGACGGCTCCCACCGCCCAGGCCCCGGCCCGGATGCAGGTCTCGACGTCGGCGGGATGCGTGACCCCGCAGAACTTGATTCGCGGCTCGTGTGACACGACCCGCAGAGTAGCCCGGTATCCGCCGGTCGCGCGATACACTGCACGGGATGCCGTACGTGCCGTGCCTGAACGCGACGAGGGGACTCGACGATGGCGAGCCTTCCCAACATCCG
The DNA here is from genome assembly GCA_945873475.1 of Bifidobacterium breve. Classification (GTDB taxonomy): domain Bacteria; phylum Actinomycetota; class Thermoleophilia; order Miltoncostaeales; family Miltoncostaeaceae; genus SYFI01. The sequence goes on from CAMCDF010000033.1 coordinate 3,589, forward strand.
TCGCTCGTCCAAGCGGACGCCCTCCGCGCTGGTCGCCCCTGAGCGCAACCGGCCCGACGTCCAGCGCCTCGAGGCATTCGGACTCACCTGGCTGAACATCGAGGAGCCCACCGAGGCCGAGACGGCCTGGCTGGCGGAGCACCACGACTTCCACCCCCTCGATCTCGAGGACGTCCTGTCGCGAAGGCGACAGCGCTCGAAGATCGACGAGTACGACGACTACGTGTTCCTCGTGCTGCACTTCCCGCGCTTCGACAAGCGGACGGGCCGCCTGCAGGCCACCGAGCTCAACGTGTTCATCGGCCCCGGCCTCCTCATCACCATCCCGAAGGAGCCCCTGAAGCCCATCTCGGCCCTGTGGTCCAGGTGCGAGTCGCGCGACGACGCCCGGTTCGACTTCATGTCGAAGGGCTCGGGCTTCCTGCTGTACGAGATCGTCGACCAGATGTTCGACTACTGCTTCCCGATCCTCGACAAGATCGGGTTCAAGCTGGACACGCTCGAGGACGCCATCTTCGAGGGCGAGAGCCGCGAGCTGGTGCGCGATATCTCGAACGTCAAGCAGGAGATCATCAACTACCGCAAGGTCATCAAGCCGCAGCGGCCGACCCTGCGCATGCTCGAGCGCGCGGTGCAGCGATACGCGCCGGAGGACCTCGAGATCTACTTCGACGACATCGTCGACAAGAACGAGCGCATCTGGGACTCGCTCGAGAACTACAAGGAAGTGGCCGAGGCGCTCGAGGCCACCAACGAGTCGGTCATCACCCACCGCCTCAACGACATGCTGGCCGTGCTGACGATCCTCTCGGCGGTCATCCTGCCGCTCACGCTCATCACGGGCTTCTACGGCATGAACATCGACTCGCTGCCGTTCGCCCACTACGGAGCCGCGTCCGTCGTCGTGCTGGCCATCGTGATGGCCGGCATCGCGGGCGGGGTCATCTTGTACTTCCGCAAGCGCAAGTGGCTGTAGACCCGCCGGCGGGGCGGCAGATCATGTGGGCGCCATGGAGAATGGCCTACGTGTCCGCCGAGCACGACCACGAATTCGAGGGGCCGCGCTGCGTGTTCTGCGACCTCCCCATGCAGGGTGACGATGCCCGCGCGCTCATCCTCGCCCGGGGCGAGCATTGCTTCGTGATCATGAACGCCTTCCCCTACGCCAGCGGGCACCTGATGGTCGTCCCCTACGCGCACCTCGACAGGCTCACCGACCTGACGCCCGAGGCCCTTGCTGAGATGATGGAACTCGCCCGCGCCGCGCAGCAGGTGCTGTCGGACGCCATGAAGCCCCACGGCTTCAACCTCGGCATGAACCAGGGGTCGGCGGCGGGCGCCGGAATCGCGGACCACCTTCACCTGCACCTGGTCCCGCGGTGGTCCGGGGACACCAACTTCATGCCAGTGACCGGAGACGTGCGCGTGATGCCACAGAGCCTCGAAGAGTCCTACGCCCTGCTGAAGCCGGGGTTCGGCGCATGACGCTCGACCCGGCGGTCTTCAAGGCCTACGACATCCGCGGCCTCTACGGCGAGGAGATCGACGAGGAGGGCGCCGAGCGGGTGGGCCGCGCGTTCATCGCCGTCACCGGCGCCCGGCGCGTGGCGGTGGGCCACGACGTGCGGCTCTCATCGCCCGGCATCAGCGCGGCCTTCATCAGGGGCGCGCTCTCGGCAGGCGCCGACGTGACCGCGCTCGGGCTTGCCGCCACCGAGATGGTCTACTTCGCGGTGGATGAGGGCGGCTACGACGCCGGGGCCGTGATCACGGCCAGCCACAACCCGCCGGCCTACACCGGGGCCAAGATGGTCACCGCCGGGGCCCTGCCGCTCTCGGGCGACACCGGGATCTCCGAGATCGGACGCCTGGCCATGGCCGGCGAGCCCCCGGCAGCCGGGAGTCCGGGGACCGAGTCGGTGGACGACGGACTGCTCGACCGGTTCGTGGATCGCTGCATGCAGTTCGTGGACCCGTCGGCGATCACCGGCCTCAAGGTGGTGCTGGACGCCGCCAACGGCATGGCCGGCGTGTACCTGCCCCCGGTGCTCGAGCGCATCGACATCGATGCGGTGCCGTGCTTCCTCGACCCGGACGGGCGCTTCCCCCATCACGAGCCCAACCCGCTGCTCGAGGAGAACCGCGAGTTCATCGAGAACGCCGTCATCGAGAACGGCGCCGACGTCGGGATCGCCTGGGACGGCGACGCCGACCGCTGCTTCTTCATCGACGAGAAGGGCGGCTTCGTGGCGGGGGACTTCCTCACCGCCCTGCTGGCGCGGCACATCCTCGGCCAGGTGGGGCCGTCCACGGTGGTCTACGACCTGCGGGCCTCGTGGGCCGTGCGCGACGCCATCGCCGATGCCGGCGGCACGCCCGACGAGTTCCGGGTGGGCCACGCCTTCATCAAGCGCCGCATGCGCGAGGTCGATGCGGTCTTCGCGGGCGAGGTCAGCGGGCACTACTACTTCCGCGACTTCTCGTTCGCCGACTCCGGCCTGATCCCCGCGCTGATGGTGCTGGAGATCCTCGCCAGGTCGGACCAGCCCCTGTCGCAGATGGTCGCGAGCCTGCGCGAGAGGTACCACATCTCGGGTGAGATCAACTCGACCGTGGCGGATCCCGGGGCGGCGATCGAGCGCCTTCGGGCACGCTACGCAGACGGCCATCAGGCCGAGGTGGACGGCCTGTCCGTCGCCTACGACGACTGGCACTTCAACGTGCGCCCCTCCAACACGGAACCCCTGCTGCGCCTCAACCTCGAGTCGCTGGCATCGGAATCCGACATGGAGCGCAAGCGCGACGAGGTGCTCGCGATCATCAGGGAGGGCTGACATGGCGGAGATCGAGATCGGCGGCGAGCGGTACCGCCTCACGGTGGACCAGGACCTGTGCATGGGCACGCGCGTGTGCATCGCACGACTGCCGGGCGTGTTCACGGTGGATGACGACACCAACCTGTCGTCGGCCAGCGACGAGGTGCTCGACCCCGCCCTCGCTGACGCCGTGCGCGAGGCCGTCGACGACTGCCCGCAGGAGGCAATCCGGCTGGAGAAGATCGGCTGACCCAGCCCCCGGCGCAGTCGCCGGGCGTGGTCATCCGCGCCCGGGCCATCGAGGTGCGCTACCAGCGGGGTGGCGCGCTCGCCGTGGGCGGCGTGAACATCGACCTCTCGGCGGGCTCGGGCCTGCTCATCACCGGCGAGCGGGGCTCGGGCAAGTCGAGCGTGCTGCGGGCCGTGCTGGGCCTTGCCGGGCCCGGTGGGGACATCACGGTGCTGGGGGCGCCCCCGGGAGACCCGGCGACCCTCAGGCGCATCGGGTGGGCGCCGCAGTCGTGGCCCTTTGCCTTCGGCCTGCGGGCACGTGAGGTGGTGACCATGGTCGCCGCGCTGGGCGGACACGGCGCCGCCGAGGCCGACCATGCCCTGGAGCAGGCCGGCGTGGAGCGGCCCGACAGCCGCGTGGAGGCCCTCGAGGTGGAGGACGCCCGGCGTACGTCGCTGGCATGCGCCCTCGTGGGCGAGCCCGACCTGCTGGTGCTGGACGACCCCTGGGAGTTCCCCGAGACGACGGCGGCCATCCGCGCCGCCATGGCGCGCGGCGCCGCAGTGCTGGCGGCCACCGCCGATCCGGGCGGGCTGCCCGCCCTGCTCGGCGCGAGCATCCACCTCACCGAGGGGGTGCCCGGATGAACCCCATCGCCGTGATCTCACGCGTGGAGGCCCGCGGTATCGCCAGGCGTCGCTGGTCGCTGGCCGTCATGGTCATCGGCGCGGCCATCATCATCGCCGGGGCGGTGGTGGCGGCTGGTCGTGGTGGCCTCGCCGCCGAGGACACCATGCGGTCGTGGACTGCCGCCGTGTACCTGGTGGCGGGTCTCGTGCTGGCGGCCACGCTTGGCGCCAGCACCGTCAACCGCGACGCCGACGGCGGCTGGGTGGGCATGCAGGTGGTCACGGGCACGCCGCGCGTCACCGTGGTGCTGGGTCGCATCGTCGGCCGGCTGCTGATCCTCGTCGCGGTTTTCGTCATCTGGATCGCCGTCGCCGCGATCTGCTCGGCGGCCATCGGCCAGGGCGGCGACGGCGCGCTGTTCGTGCACGGCCTCGCGATGCTCGAGAACATGATCCTGGTGCTCACCGCCGCGGCGCTCTGCAGCGTGGCGCTGGGGCCGGTGGCATCGGGCATCGTGGCGATCTTCTTCTACGTCTCGTGCCTGTCGCTGGTCAACCTCATGGCTGCGGTGAACGACGAGGTCATCGGCACGGCCTGGTCCGGCCTGATCACCACCCTCTACCTCATCTTCCCCCGCGCCATCACCTCGCCGATGCTCAGCGAGATGCAGGCCCGTGACGCCGCCGGGGTCGCCGGGGCCCAGCTGGAGATCAACACGAACATCGTGATCGTGCCTGCGGCATCGTGGTTGACGGTGCTCTGGACCCTCGCCTGGTGCGTGCTGCTGGCGGTGTCCGCCGCCCTCACGTTCCGGCGGCGGGCGATCTCGTAGAGGGCGCCCGCCCCCGGGTGCATCTCCGGGGCGATGCGCGGGGCGCTACGCCGAGATGGTCTCCCGATCCACTCGGCCGTAGGTGGTGTTGCGCTCCGACGGGACCCGCCCGCCGGCACGGATGAGATCGCTGATGCGCTCCTGGGTCAGGCCCAGCGGCGTCTGCACGGTGGTGGCGTGCGCCACGCGCTCCTCCACCAGGGTGCCGGAGAGGTCGTCGAGGCCGTAGGCGAGCCCCTCCTGCGTGATGTCCTCGCCCATCATCACCCAGTGACCCTTGATGTGCGGAACGTTGTCCAGCACCAGGCGCGACACGGCGATGGTGCGCAGCTTCTCGTCGCGCGAGGGACCGGGCAGGTACGAGAAGTCGGTGTTGCCGGGCAGGAACGGAAGCGGAATGAAGGCCTGGAAGCGGGCCGGGCTGCCCGCGGCGATGCCCTCATCCTGCAACTGGCGCAGGCGCACCATGTGGTCGACCTTCTCGGCCGCCGTCTCGAAGTGACCGAACAGCAGCGTGGCGTTGGTGGGCAGGCCCAGGGCGTGCGCGTCGCGGTGCACCTCGAGCCACTCCTCGGCCGGCAGCTTGCGGTCGGCGATGATCTTGCGCACCCGCGGGCTGAACACCTCTGCCCCGCCGCCCGGCATGGAGTCGTGCCCCGCGGCGATGAGACGCTCGAGGGCCTCGCGCGGCGTGACCCGGGCCATCCTGGCCACGAACTCGACCTCCACGGCCGTGAGGGCCGTGAGCGACACGTGCGGCAGCGCGGCCTTGAGCTCGCGGAAGAGGTCCTCGTAGTACTCGAGGGTGTACTCCTTGGTCATTCCTCCCACGATGTGCAGCTCGGTGATGCCGAGGTCGGAGATCTCCTGCGCACGGTCCACCAGCTGGTCCACCGAGTACGCGTAGGCGCGGGGGTCGTGATCGGTCCACACGGCGAAGGCGCAGAAGCCGCAGCCCACCACGCAGATGTTGGTGGGGTTCAGGTACGCGTTGACGTTGTACGTGACCTCGTCGCCGTGCATTCGGCGCGCGACCGTCTCGGCGGCGGCGCCGAGGTCCTCGAGAGGGGCCTGCTCGTACAGCGCGAGGGCGTCGTCTGCGGTGATGCGCTCGCCGTCGGCGGCGCGGGACAGGATGGTGTCGATCATGGGTCGAAATCGTAGCGCCGCCCGGCGCTACCTTTAGGGAGTGCCGACCATCGCGCTAAAGGAATGGGCGTCTGTCATCGCCGCCATGCTGGCGGGCGACCAGGTGGTGATGCTGCGCAAGGGCGGCATCGGCGAGAAGCGCTTCGATGTGCCACACCGGGAGTTCCTGCTGCTGCCCACCCACGTGCACCAGCGGCCCGAGCTACTGGCCCCCTCGGTGCAGGACGACTACCCGGACCTGCTGGCCATCACGGAGGAGCCGGAGGTGGTGGGGATCACCGCGTGGTGCGAGGTGCACGACGTGCACGAGGTGACCGAGCAGGCCGAACTGGACGCGCTCGCGCCCTTCCACGTGCTGGGGCCCGACTACGCCGCCGAGCGGCTCAGATGGCGCCCGAAGCATCCCCTCATGGCCATCGTGGCCCGGGTGCACCGTGTGGACCCGTCGCTCAGCCTCGCCATGACCCCCGACATGCGTGGGTGCCGCAGCTGGATCGAGGTGGACATCGAGCAGCCCCCGCCCGCACCCGTGATGGACGACGCCCGGTTCGCCGGGTGCACGAAGGCGGTCGCCGACGCCCTCGCGCTGGGATAGCCTGCCGCCGTGCCCTACGCAGACGAATTCGATGCCGCCCTCGCCGAACTGGCCCCCGACTGGGCCTCGTTCGAGTGCTACCTGACCGTCGATGACCCCCTCCGGCTCGCCGATGCCCGCGTGGCGCTGGCGCGTGCGAACGGGCGACCCGTGCACGGGGACGCCGACCACGACTTCTCATTCACCGTGGCCAACGCCCACGGTCGCGGCGCACGAGCCGGTGTGGTGCGATCGGCGCTGCGCACCCTTGATGACCGGGGCGTGACCGGACGCATCTGGATGGGCGCCGCATACGACTCGCTCACCCCCGCACCCGCCCACCGGTACGGCCCCTAGGCATGTACCGCGACGAGGAGGACCTGCAGCTGCTCGCGGAGGTCGCGGGCGTTCTCGACCAGGTCGTGATGGACGCGGGGCTGTCGTCGGGCTCGTACCTGCTGCTCCGCTCGCTGGCGGCTGATCCGGACGGGCGGGCGATCACCGAGCTGGCGCAGGAGTTCGGGGCGGACCCCGACGAGGTCGCTGCGGCCGCCAAGTCGCTGTCGACGGCCGGGCTCGTTGACGTAGAGGGTGCCGGCGTGGTGGCGACGGCGGTCGGCCGCCAGGCCGTGGAGGAGATCGACGCCCGGGGCAACGAGGCCATTCGCGAGTACGTGCTCGAGCGGCCGCACTCGGCCACGATCTACGGCCTGGTCGCCTCGATGCAGGCCGGGCGCTTCACCGTGGAGGACCTCATCGCCTTCCTGCTCGAGGGCGACGACGAGGACGACGACGAGGACGACCCGACCGCCTGAGGCCTGCCGGGCACGGGGGCCACGTGCAGGTGCGTCGGGGGGCGTCCGTAGTGTCAACGCCCATGCGATACCGGGAGATTCCGGGCACGGGTATCCGCGTGTCCGAACTGGCATTCGGCGGCGAGCCACTGGCCACCGGGTGGTGGGGTGACCACGGCGACGATGAGGCCGTGCGCCTGCTGCATGCCGCGGTCGACCGGGGGGTCACGCTGTTCGACACGGCCGACCGTGACGGGGACGGCCGAGTGGAGCAGGTATTCGGTCGCGCCTTCGCTGATCGGCGCGACCGCGTGGTTATCGCCACCCGCGTCGGCTACGCATGGCAGGACGCCGAGCCGCGCAAGCCCGGCCGCCCCATGCCGCAGGACTTCCGCCCCCAGGCGGTGAGGGATGCCGTGCGCTCAAGTGCCGCGCGCCTGGGCGGCGTCATCGACATCTGCGAGCTGCACCACCCCCCGCGTCGGGCGCTGGCCGACGATGCGCTGTCGGCTGTCATGGACGAGCTCGTGGCCGAGGGCACGGTGCGCGCCTTCGGCGCCAGCATCCCCCAGGGCGCGCGCCCCGGCGACGGGCGCAGGCTCATCCGCCAGGGCCGCTTTCCCGTGCTCGACGTCGAGCTGGGCATCCTCGACCACGAACCCGGTGCCGAACTGGCGGGGCTGGCCCAGGCGGCGGGGTCGTGTGTGATCGCCCGCGGCCCCCTGTGCTGGGGCCTGCTGGAGGGCAAGTACACGATGCAGTCCACCTTCCCGCCGGGCGACCCTCGCGCGCACCTGTCGCGCGAGTGGCTGCACGAGGGCCTGCGAAAGGTCGACACCCTCTCCTTCCTGCACGCCGAGGGACGTCCGTGGAGCCTGGGTCAGGCGGCGATCCTCTGGGCGCTCTCGCGCCCGGGCGTGGCGTCGGTGGTCACCGCCGTCCACGGCGAGGACCAGCTGGTGGAGTTCACCGACGCGATCGGACTGCCCGCCCTGGCAGACGACGACCTGGCGCGCATCGAGGCGCTCATCGAGTCGGGCTTCGTTGCACCGCCCGAGGAGGCGGCTGCCGAGGCCGCGCCGGAGGCCGAGCCCGCCGAGAACGCCGAGGCCGCGGAGGTCAGTGCAGTGGCGTGAGGTGCGCGGCCGCCAGTTCGTCGGCGGCCTCGACGATTGCGCCCATGCCCTCCCCCACCACCTTGCCCAGCGAGGCCCCCAGCCCGGCCTGGCCGGCCGCCTGCTCGAGCGATGCGAGCGCGGCGAGGAGTTCCCGGTCGAGCTCGTCCTGGCGCGATACCAAGGGCTCGGTGACGCCCACGAACGTTGCGTAGGCCGCGTGCGCGCGCTCCTGCATGCCGACGGCGGCGTCCATGGCGACCAGCGACGCCACGATGCGCTCGGGTGCGTCCCTCCACTCGGCCAGGTCCTCCGCGGCGCCCGCCGCACGCCCCAGCGCATCGACGGCCGCCGGCATGTCCGCGCGCCACGGCGCAAGAATGTCCACGTGCGCCCTGAGGGCGCGCAGGGCATCGGCGTCGACCATGTCCTCCACCACTTCGGCGGCCAGGCTCGCCTGGGCGACATCGCGCACCCGGGCCAGCGACCCGACAGGGCGCAGGTCGGCACCCAGGCACAGGAACGCCGGCCCCTCGAAGGCCACCAGCCACGCGAGGCCGCCCGTCCCGGGGCGCACCGCGCGCAGGCCGGCCATCGGCCGTGCCGCCAGCGACTCCGCGGCATCCCGCGCTGCCGCCATCTCGGCCGCGAGGGCGTCGACGTCGAATGGACCGCTCATGGCAGGGGGCTCCCGCACCCGGCGTACACTCGACCGCGATGAGGCCCGACGCCCCGCGCAGCACCGCCCCCACGGCGGCGGCGCTCGCCGAACTGCTCCCCCGTGCCCTGGCCGCGCGTGATCGCGTGGAGCTGCAGCCGTCGGGACGCGACGCCGGGGTACTGGTGGTGCTGTTCGACGTCGGTGACGAGGCCCACCTCGTGCTCACCAAGCGATCGGAGACCGTGGCCCATCACAAGGGAGAGGTCTCGCTGCCCGGCGGGCGCTACGAGCCGCACGACGACGGCCTCCTGGGGGCGGCGCTGCGCGAGACCGAAGAGGAGATCGCCATCCCCCGTGCCGCCCTCGAGGTACTGGGGCCACTGGACGACGTGCACACCATGGCGAGCGGCTTCACGGTGAGCCCGTGGGTGGCGCACCACCCCGGGGGTCGCCCGGAGATGACGCCGCAGGACTCCGAGATCGCCCGCATCATGGAGGTGCGGGTGGCCGACGTGCTGCAGGCCGACCGGCGAATTCCGCACCGCCCCGACATCGGAACGCTGCGCTACCCGCTGCATGGCGAAGATGTGTGGGGGCTCACGGCGCGGATCCTCCACACCTTCATCGGGGTGGTGCACAGCATCGCCCCCGGGGGCGAACGCCCCTAGCCCCGTCCGCGGCCGCGCAGCTCGAGCGACGGGCGCGGCGGCAGGTCGGCGACGTCGTGGGGACCCCCGGCGCCGTCCACGGCCAGGCGCTCGAGGCGGGCGATCTGCTCATCCATCTCGGACCGGCGCTCATGACCTGCGGGCAGCGCATCGCGGTAGGCCACAACGCGATCACGGATCTGCAGGGCGAAGTGCGGAGTGGCCGCGCCCACCAGGCGTGCCAGCTCGTCCTCGGAGGGGACGCCGTAGTCGTGCTCCATGATGGTCATGCCACGATCGTACATCCGGGGCAGGCCATCGGGTGGGGGTCCCGAGGCTATCCTCCCCCCATGCGCCGCTCCCCGCGCCTCATCGCCTCCCTGACCATCGGCGTCGCCGCGTTGACCGCTGGATCCTCGGTCGCCATGGCCGCCACCCGCGCGCCCGCCCGCCTGGCCAGCCCCGACCGCACGGCCACGCAACTGCTGAACCGCTTCTTCTCGGCGCTGGTGGCCGATGATGCGCCGCGCCTGTCGGCGCTCCTGTCGCCCGCGTGGATGATCCAGAGGGCCAGTGGAACGTGGGCCGACCGGGCCACCTACACGGCCGCCATGCCTGACGTGCGGCAGTACCAGATCGCCGATGTGATGGCGCGCTACACCGCCCCTACGCTGGTGGTGCGCTCGCGCACCGCCACGCAGGAGCCCGACGCCGCCGGAGTGCTGCGGTCATCCGTTCTGGCGCCCCGCCTGTCCACCTTCACGTGGATGGGTGGCCGGTGGCGCATGACCTCGCACGCCAACTTCAACCCGCCCGGCTGACCGCGCCCCACGGGGGCCCGCCCTCCGCAGGGCCCCACTGCCCGCGGCGAAGGCCGATGGCCTCGCGCTCCAGGCCCGCGAACAGCGCCCGGTGCCGCGTGTTGGGCGCGAAGGGGTACTGCTCCGCCATGCCCTCGGCCACCAGACGGGCGTTCACCATGACAGGGCCCACGTACACATACGCCAGCAGCCGCCCGTAGGCGTCACGCTCCTCGATGTCGGTCTCGAGGCGCACGGTGCGGCCTGCGACCAGCCGGCGGTTCATTGCCGCAGCCCGGGCCGCGAAGCGCTCGACGGGCCTGCGGGGGTGGTGCAGTTCGGGCGTGTCGATGCCCAGGTAGCGAACCGTGCCGACCCCCTCGACCACGATGGTGTCGCCGTCCAGCACCGACGCCACCCGGCCTGAACGGATGGCCTGCTGGGTCGGGGATGCGCACCCGAGGGCCCCGAATGTCGCAATCATGGCTCCACATGCGAGAATCCGTGCCCCCACACGGCGCGCGAGACCCCCCCTCTCGGCTAACATCCGCGCTGCGCCGTAGTCGAAGGAGAGGCCGGTTGGGCCAGAGGGACGACGACAAGCTGGTGCGGCAGCTCTCGCTCGTCGCATTCCTCATGGCCCAGCAGAGGCCCGTGACCGCCGAGGAGATCCACGAGGCCGTGGAGGGCTACGGCGGCATGAGCGAGCAGGCCTTCCTGCGCCGCTTCTACTCGGATCGCTCCGAGCTGGAGGGCGTGGGCCTCAAGCTCGCGGTCGAGCGGCCCAGCGACGACCCCTTCCAGGGCGACCTCTACGCGATGCCGCCCGAGAACTACTACCTGCCGCCGATCGAGTTCAACGAGGCCGAGCTCAGCGCCCTGCACACCAGCCTCTACCTGCTCGAGGGTCAGTTCGCGTACGCCGAGCCGCTGCG
>CAMCDF010000034.1 GCA_945873475.1 Bifidobacterium breve
TGCGCGAATCGCACGTTCTCGGCGATCGTGCCGCTGAAGAGGTGACCCTCCTGCGGAACGATGCCCATCGCCGATCGCAGGGACTCCTCCGTCACCTCGCGCAGGTCGATGCCATCGATTCGCACCGCGCCCTCGTCGGGGTCGTACAGGCGGGCGATCAGCTTGGCCAGGGTCGACTTTCCGGCACCGGTGGCGCCCACCAGCGCCACCGTGGACCCCGGCTCGATGTGCAGGTCGACGTCGCGGATCACGTACTCGCGGCCGTACCCGAACGACACGCCGTCGAGGTCGATGCGCCCCGAGACATCGGGCAGGTCCGTGGCGCCGGGGGCGTCGTTGATGCGCGGGTCGGTCTCCAGCACCCCGAAGATCTTCTCCAGCGCCGCCATGGCCGACTGGAAGGTGTTGTACAGCTGCGACAGCTGCTGGATGGGGTCGAAGAACGAGGCCAGATAGCCGATGAACGCCACCATCACGCCCACGCTCAGGTCCTGGTCGAGCACGCGGTTGCCGCCGTACCAGAGGATCAGCGCGGTGCCGAGGGCCGCCAGCAGCTCCACCCCGGGGAAGTAGACACCGCTCACCGTGACGGTGCGCATGTTGGCCCGGCGGTACTCACGGTTGGCGTCGCGGAAGCGCTTGCGGGCCTCCTCCTGGCGGCCATGCGCCTGCACCACGCGCACGCCCGACAGGGTCTCCTGCAGCACCGACAGCACCACGGCCACGCGCTCGCGCGTGGCGCGGTACGCCGTGGTTGCGCGCACGCGGAACCACCACGTGCCGATGGCCAGCAGCGGGAAGATGAGGAAGGCGGCGACCGCCAGCTTCCAGTCGTAGACGAGCAGGATGACGATGACGCCCACCAGCGTCAGGCCGTTGATCACCAGCGACGTGGCGCCGTCCACGACCAGCTGGTTGACCGCCTCGATGTCGGCGGTGAGCCGGCTGACGCTGCGCCCGGTGGGCGTGCGCTCGTGGTGGCCCAGCTCCAGCCGCATCATGTGCCGGAACAGCTGGCGCCGCAGGTCGAGCAGCACCCTCTCGCCGACCCACGACGACAGGTACGCCTGCCAGTACTGGGCCGCCCAGCCGGCGAGCCCGATGAAGATGAAGGCGACCACGATCACCACCAACGCGGTGACGCTGCCGGCATCGATGCCGTCGTCGATGGCCACCTGGGCCAGGGCCGGGGTGGCCAGCGTCGCGCCGGTGACCACCAGCATGAGCAGGATGGTCAGGAACACGCGCCTGCGGTACGGGCGGAAGTACGGCAGCAGCCTGCGCATGTTGCGGCGGGGCCGCTTGACCACGCGCTCGTCGTCCTCCGTGAGCGGGCCGAGCATGCCGCCCGCGTGCCCGTGGCCGACGGGGCGGGTGCCCATCAGCCCTCCCTCGCCACGAGCTCATCGGGCCGCGCGAGGCCCTGGTCGTGGATCTCCCGGTACAGCGCGCTGCCCGCGTAGAGGTCGTCGTGGGTGCCCCGGGCGGCCACGCGGCCGTCGTCGACCAGCACGATCTCCTCGGCCAGCGCGATGGTCGACAGCCGGTGGGCGATGATGATCGTGGTGCGCCCCGCCATCACCGTCGCGAGTGCCCGGGATATCTCGCGCTCCGTCGATGCATCCACCGACGCCGTCGCCTCATCCAGCACCAGGATGCGGGGGTCCACCAGAATCGCCCGCGCGATGGCGATGCGCTGCCGCTGGCCGCCCGACAGGGTGAAGCCGCGCTCGCCCACGACGGTGTCGTAGCCCTCGGGCAGCGCGCGTATGAAGGTGTCGGCCTGGGCCATGCGCGCGGCGCGGGCGACCTCCTCGTCCGATGCCTCGGGGCGGCCGAAGGCGATGTTCGCCCGCACGGTGTCCGAGAACAGGAACGGGTCCTGCGTCACCATGCCCACGGCGCCGCGGATGTCGTCGACCGCCACGTCGCGCACGTCCACGCCGTCCACGGTCACGGTGCCGGCCTGGGGGTCGTAGAACCTCGGTATCAGCTGCGTGATGGTGCTCTTGCCCGACCCGGTGGGGCCGATGATCGCCACGGTGCGGCCCGCGGGGATGTCCAGGTCGAGGTCGTGCAGCACGGGCACCGCGGGGTCGTACCCGAAGGTGATGCCGGCCATGCGCACGTGGCCGCCCCCTGCCGGCAGGGGCACGGGGTGAGCGGGCTCGGCGAGCTGGGGCTCGGTGTCGAGGATCTCGAACACGCGCTGCCCGCTGGCCACGGCCCGCTGGGCGCTGCCGATGAGCATTCCGATCGACCGGAACGGGAACGTGAGGATCGCCAGGTACAGGTAGAACTGCACGAACTCGCCCAGGGTGAGCACCCCGTTGATGGTCATCACCCCGCCCACGAGGATGACCACCGCCACCCCGAGCGTGGGCAGGAAGCCCATCAGCGACTGGTAGAAGCTCTGCAGGCGGGCGGCGTCCATGCTGCGCGTGAAGGCGTCCTGCGCCCGCACGCTGAAGCGGTCGCCCTGGGCCCCCTCCTGGCCGAATGCCTTCACCACGCGGATTCCCGCGATGCTCTCCTCGGCGATCTGGGTGACGTCGGCCACCTTCTGCTGAACGTCCACCAGCACCGGGTGCGACCGCCTGCTCGAGCGGGCGGCCACCAGGAAGAGCGCGGGGCCCATCAGCAGCGCCAGCAGCGTGAGCGGCACGTTGATGAACAGCAGCACCACGGTCACGAACACCAGCGTGAACGCGTGCATGAACAGGAAGATGAGCCCGTAGCCCAGGAAGAAGCGGATGGTCTGCAGGTCGCTGGTGGCCCGCGACATCAGCTGCCCCACGGGCATGCGATCGAAGTAGCCGAACGACAGGCGCTGCAGGTGCGCGAACACCCTGTCCCTCAGGTCGAACTCCACCCCCAGGCTCACGTGGCCGGCGAGCATGCGGCGCATCACCGCGAACAGCGAACGGATGACCCCCACGATCATCACGATGATCACCAGCGGCAGCAGGGCGTCCTGCTGCTGGCCGTTCAGCACGTCGTCGATGACCCGCCGGGTGAGGTATGGCAGGGTGATCGTGCACGCCATCAGGGCCAGGGCCGAGATGGCCGTGACGGATACCGACCACTTGTAGGGCCGGAGGAATGTGAGCAGCCTGACGAGCGTGCGCAGCGGCGGTTCCCATCGGGTAGGCGACGGCCTTATCGCGGTGCCCAACTGTAGTGAGGGCCGCGACCCCGACCGTATCGCGCTGCTGGTCGAAAGCACGCGCGGGGCGGGCGCCACGGTGCTCGATGTGCATTCCGATGCCGATCACGACCGCACGGTCATCACCCTCGCCGGGGGCCCGGCGGCGCTGGTGGACGCCGGCGTGGCGCTGGCCGCCTGCGCCCGCGACCACGTCGACCTCCGCGGCCACGACGGCGTGCACCCCTTCGTCGGGGCGCTCGACGTCCTTCCCTTCGTGGCCCTGCGCCCCGACGCCATGCCCACGGCGGTGGAGTGCGCCCGCCTCGCGGCCCGCCGCATCGGCGATGAGCTCGGCGTGCCCTGCGTGCTGTACGGCCGGGCCGCGGGGGAGGGGCGTGAGCGGCCCGCCCTGCTGCGGGCCGGCGGCCTGGATGCCCTCGCCGGGCGCATGGCGCGCGGCGAGGTGGTGGCCGACTCCGGACCCGCGGCGCCCCACCCCACTGCCGGCGTTGTGCTGGTGGGCGCGCGCGCTCCGCTGATCGCCTGGAACATCTGGCTGCCCGGGGCGTCGCTGGACGATGCCCGGTCCGTCGCGGCGGCGGTGCGCGAGGGCGGTGAGGGGGGCGACCTGGCCTCGGTTCGCGCGCTCGGGCTGCTCTGCGAGCGAACGGGCCTTGCGCAGGTCTCGATGAATGTGGAGGATTACCGCCGCACGCCGCTGCTCGCGGTGGTCGGTACCGTGCGGCGGGAAGCCGCGGCACGGGGCATCGTCGCCGGGGAGTCCGAGCTCGTGGGCCTGGTGCCGCGGGCCGCGCTCGCCGGTGCGTCACCCGACCAGCTCGGGTTGCCGGAGTTGCGGCCCGAGCAGGTCATCGAGTCAACGGAGGACTGAGAGATCGCCCCCAAGCGTCGTCGCAGGCCCAACGCCGGGCCGCCGCCCGTGAAGAATCCGCGGCACGAGGCCAAGGTCGTCGCCGCAGATGCGGGGCAGCCCGCATCCGGGCGCAAGGATGGCCTGCCCCGGGATGCCCCCAAGCGCGCCGGCATCAGGAGCGTGCTGATCCGCGCCGGCATCGCGGCCGCCATCTTCTTCCTCTTCATGTACTACCTCAACGGCGATTCCCCGACCACGGCCTTCAGCTACGCGCTCATCATGGGCCTGCTGATGATCCCGCTCGGCATGCTGCTCGACCGCGTTGCGCATCGCATGGCGATGCGCCGGTGGGAGAAGCAGACGGGCAGGCGGTAGAGGTGGCCCCACGGGCCCCCAAGGGCACGCGCGACGTCCTGCCGGCTGAGGGCCGGGTGCGCGCGCTCATCGAGGGCGTGGCCTCGGGCGTCATGGCCTCGAACGGCTTCGGCCGTGTGGTCACCCCGACCTTCGAGGAGACCGAGGTCTTCGTGCGCGGCGTCGGCACCGCCACCGACATCGTGCGCAAGGAGATGTACACCTTCGACGACCGGGGCGGGCGCAGCATCACCCTGCGCCCGGAGGGCACGGCGCCCGTGGCCCGCGCGTACGCCGAGCACGGCATGCACAAGCTGCCGCAGCCGGTGAAGCTGTGGTACCTGGCCCCGATGTTCCGCTACGAGGCGCCCCAGAGCGGGCGGTTCCGTGAGCACTGGCAGGTGGGCGCCGAGGCATTCGGCAGCGACGATCCGCTGCTCGACGCCGAGATGATCGCCCTGCTGTCGGAGATCTACGAGCGCCTCGGCGTGCCGGGAATCCGCCTGCGCATCTCCAGCATGGGAGACCCCGACGGCCGCGGCCCGTACCGCGAGAAGCTGCTGGCGCACCTGGCCGCGCACGCGGACTCCCTGCCGCGCGACGCCCGCGAGCGCATGGACGAGAACCCCCTGCGCCTGTTCGACATGAAGGACGACGCCGTGCAGGCGGCCATGGCCGATGCGCCACGCCTGCTCGACAACCTCACCGACGACGCCCGCGAGCACCACGAGCGGGTGCTGCAGGCGCTGCGGCTGCTGGGCATCCCGTACGAGGAGGACCCCACGCTGGTGCGCGGGCTCGACTACTACACGCGCACCGTCTTCGAGTTCACCTGCGATCGCCTGGGCGCCCAGAGCGGCATCGGGGGCGGTGGCAGGTACGACGGCCTCGTGGCATCGCTGGGCGGCCCGGAGGTACCGGGCGTGGGCTTCGGCACCGGCGTCGAGCGCATCACCCTGGCGCTGGGCGAGGACGCCGCGGGGGCATCCGTGGTGGACGTCTACCTGGCGATACCCGACGCCGACATCCGCCTCGAGCTGATGCCCCTGCTGCGCGACCTGCGCCGCTCGGGCCTCCGGGTGGAGGCCGGCACATCGGGCAAGGGGCTCAAGGCCATGATGCGCCATGCATCCGGGCTGGGCGCCGCGAACGTCATCATCATCGGGCCCCGCGAGCACGCGGACGGGCTCGCGACCATCAGGGACATGCAGACCGGAGACCAGGTGGAGGTTCCCGTGGGGGATATCGCGTCGCACATCGCAGGGGCCGGGGGCACCGCGTGATCGGGGCATCCCGCTACCGCACGCACAGCGCCGTGGGCGCCGCCGATGCCACGGGCGACGCCGTGCGGGTATCCGGCTGGGTGCACCGCCGGCGCGATCACGGGGGCGTCATCTTCATCGACCTCCGCGACCGCAGCGGCATCATCCAGCTGGTGTTCCACCCCGAGCAGGCGCCCCAGGCGCACGCCGCGGCGGAGCGCCTGCACCTCGAGGACGTCATCTGCGTCGACGGCACCGTGGTCGCCAGGTCCCCCGAGACCGTGAACCCGCGAATCGCCACCGGCGGCGTGGAGATGGCGGTGTCGGGCATGGAGCGGTTGTCCGAGACCGAGCCGGTGCCCTTCTCGGTGGAGGACGAGACCACCGAGCCATCCGAGGAGCTCAGGCTCACCTACCGCTACATCGACATGCGCAGGCCCCGCAGGCTGGCGGCGCTCGAGCTGCGCGCCCGCGTGGTGCGGGCCATGCGCCGGGTGCTCGACGACGAGGGCTTCCTCGAGGTCGAGACCCCCGTGCTCACGAGGTCCACGCCCGAGGGTGCGCGCGACTTCCTGGTGCCGTCGCGCCTGAGCCAGGGCGAGTGGTACGCGCTGCCGCAGAGCCCGCAGCTGTTCAAGCAGCTGCTGATGGTGGGCGGCCTCGAGCGCTACTACCAGGTGGCCCGTTGCTTCCGCGACGAGGACCTGCGCGCCGACCGCCAGCCCGAGTTCACGCAGCTCGATGTCGAGGCATCGTTCGTGGAGCCCTCGGACATCGAGGACCTCACCGAGAAGGTGCTGGTGGCCTGCTTCGCCGAGGCCGGCATCGACCTGCCCACGCCGTTCCCGCGCATGGGCTACGCCGAGTCGATGCGGCGCTTCGGCACCGACAGGCCCGACCTGCGCCTGGGCATGGAGATCCAGGACTGGACCGAGGCCGCCGGGCGCACCGACTTCGCCGTGTTCAAGGCGGTCGTCGAGGGCGGCGGCGTGGTGCGCGGCATCGTGGTTCCGGGCGCCGGCGAGGGGATGTCGCGCAAGGACGGCGACGAGCTGATGGCCGAGGCCCAGGCGCTGGGTGCCAAGGGGCTCGTGTGGGTGATCGTGCAGGAGGACGGCACGCTCAGGTCGCCGGTCGCCAAGTTCCTCGACGGCCTCGCCAGCGACTTCGGGGCATCGCCGGGCGACCTCATCACGCTGGTGGCCGACGACGAGGCCGTGGCATCGGACGTGCTGGGCACCCTGCGCGTGCGCTACGCCGAGCGCCACGGGCTTGTGCCCGAGGGCGAGTGGGCGCCCCTGTGGGTGGAGGACTTCCCGCTGGTCGGTTGGAACGCCGATGAGAAGCGCTGGGACCCCCTGCACCACCCGTTCACCGCGCCGCACCCCGACGACATCGGCATGATCGCGTCCGACACCGGGGCGGTTCGCAGCCTCGCCTACGACGTGGTGCTGAACGGCCTCGAGATCGGCGGCGGGTCGATCCGTATCCACGACCAGGCCGTGCAGGCCGCGGTGTTCCAGGCCATCGGCATATCCGACGACGACGCCGAGGACCGTTTCGGGTTCCTGCTGCGCGCCCTCAAGCTGGGCGCGCCACCGCACGGGGGCATCGCCCTGGGCCTCGACCGCCTCGTTATGCTGCTCGCGGGCGAGAGGTCCATCCGCGACGTCATCGCCTTCCCCAAGACCGCCACGGGAGCTGACCCCCTCACCGGGGCCCCTGCCGGGGTGGACGACACCCAACTCAGGGAGCTCGCGGTGAAGAGCACCGCCCCCTCCCCGGAGGAGAGAGAGAAATGATCAGGACCCCCCTTCGTGCTGCCATCGCCACCGCGCTGGTCGGCTCGGGCCTCATCGCCCAGACAGCGACGGCCAGGGTGGTGGTGCCTCCCACGACCCTGGTGCCGGGCACTCTCACCGTCTGCACCTATCCCGGCTTCGCGCCGTTCACCAGCTTCACCGGCAAGGGGGCGTGGGTGGGGTGGGATGCATCGTTCCTCACCGCGTTCGCCACGCAGCAGGGGTTGGCGGTGAAGCCCGTGCCGGTCGATCCCTTCGATGGCATGTGGAAGCGCCCGGGCGAAAACCAGTGCGACATCGCGGCTGCCGGCATCGGCAACGAGCCCGCACGCCGCGCGCAGAGCCCGGGCACCACGTGGTCGATCACCTACTACACGGTCATCCGCGCCTTCGCGGTGCGCAGGGGCAGCACCCTCACGGGTCCGCAGGACCTTGCCGGCAGGACGGTGATCGTCACCAAGGACTCCACGGCTGATCAGGACATCCGGCAGCAGATCCGCCAGCACCACGTGAAGGGTGTGACGGTCCGCTACACCGATAACGAGGGCGCCGCGGTGAAGATGGTGTCGCAGGGGAAGGTCTTCGCCTACGGCGGCGGGCTCGGCAGCATCCAGTACCAGGCGAAGCGCTTCAGGAACATCAAGGTGGCCTGGCCGCACCGCATCCTCCTGCCCAACGGGAAGCTGGGCACCGAGCCGTTCTCGTACCCGGTGCGCAGCGCGGACACCGGACTGGTCGAGGCACTCAACGCCTTCATCGCCGCGAACAAGTCGCGCTACGGCAAGTAGCCGCCAGGGCACACCCGCAGCCGTTGCGCGGGATACGGGCGGGGTCTAGGGTTGCCACACCTCGACCGTGTGCGCGACCGGACTTAGTTCCGAGCCGTAGTTCGTGACCAGGGTGGTGGAGTCGGGGCCGCATAATGCGAGGTCCTGCCCGCCGCCCGACCTGTGTGAATCAGGTTCGGATCACGCCCCGGAGCGGCACGGTGGGGGCTTCATGATCCACTCCCGCGGGGGTGGATCATTGGTGCCCCGCCCGGGGGAGGCGGGACACCGATCCAGGGGGCCTCGGCGGTTCGCTCATCTTGCGGGGTTTTCCCCCGTTCTTCAAGAAGACTTAACATTTCGCGTTCCGCCAGAACTGCATGAAAATGACGCCACCCGATGCCGCCATACCCGCCTGAGGCGATGAGGCACCTGGCCGCCCCGGTGGGAGCGGCGGGAGTCACCCGCGTGGATGCCCGCGGCGAGGCCGGAGCCGAGGCCTGCGGCGACGTCGCCGTGATCGAGGTCACGGTCGACGACGGGCGCATCACCGATGCCGGGTTCCGCGTGCGCGGATGCGGGGCCACCACCGCGGCGGCGTCCGCGGCATGCGATGCGCTGCGCGGCGCGGCGATTGACGACGCGCTCCGGGTGTCGGCGGCATCCCTCGACGCCGACCTCGGTGGCCTGGGCGCAGAGCGCCGGCACGGCCCCGAGGTGGTGGCCGACGCCGTCGCCGGGGCGCTCGAGCGGTGGCATGGCGACCGCCTCGGCCAGCCGGGGGTGACCCTGCGCGATGACCGCGTTGCCGTGGCCATGAGCGGCGGGGTGGACAGCGCCGTGGCGGCCCTGCTGCTGGCAGAGCAGGGGCTCGACGTGGTGGGGGTGACCATGCGCCTGTGGCACGACCCGGCCGCGGCCCGCGCCGAGCGATCGTGCTGCGCCCCCGAGACCGTGCGCCTGGCCAGGGACACCTGCGCGGCCATCGGGGTGCCTCACCTCACCATCGATGCGGCCGAGCGCTTCCGCCAGGAGGTCGTGGAGGACTTCGTGCGCGGCTACGCGGAGGGCCGCACGCCGAACCCGTGCATCACCTGCAATGGCGAGGTGAGGTTCCGCATCCTCGCCGAGGCCGCCGCCCTGCTGGGCGCCCGGTGGCTGGCCACGGGCCACTACGCCCGCATGCATGGGTCGTCGCTGGGGCAGGCGGCGGATTCCTCGAAGGACCAGTCGTACATGCTCGCGCGCCTGGACCCCGGCACGCTCTCGCGCGTGCTGCTGCCGCTGGGCGACCTCACCAAGGACGAGGTGCGGGCCATCGCGGCCGACCGCGGCCTGCCCGCGGCCGATGCGGTGGAGAGCCAGGACGTCTGCTTCGTGGGCCAGGGCGGCTACGGGCCCTTCCTCGAGCGCCACTCGGGGATGACGGCGCGGCGCGGTGAGATCGTCGACCTCTCCGGTGCCGTGGTGGGATCGCACGACGGCTTCTGGCGCTACACGGTGGGGCAGAGGCGCGGGCTGGGGGTGGCATCCGCCGAGCCGCTGTACGTGCTGGCCACCCACGCGGGGCGCAACGAGGTGGTGGTGGGTCCGCGGTCGGCGCTGGCCCGCCAGCGCATCGAACTGGAGGACGTCGTGGTGCATCACATGCCCGATCGCGCACTCGACGTGCGAATCCGGCATCATGGACGACCCCTCCGGGGGCACCTGCTCATCACGGGCGATGCCACCGGGGAGGTGGTGCTCGAGGACGCCGCCGAGGCCGTTGCCCCGGGGCAGACCGCGGCCCTCTACGACGAGGGGCGTCTCGTCGCCGCAGGAACCATCGTCCGCGCGCACGCCGGGCGGGACACCACGGAGGACTGAATGAGTTGGTCGGACGTCGCCAGCCTCGCGCTGGCCATCTTCCTCGTGCTGGTGGGAGTGGGTCTCTTCTACCTGTTCTTCCGCCTGGGCGGGCTCTTCGGCCAGCTCGACACCTCGGTGGAGGAGATCACCGACGAGACCGTGCCGATCCTCACGCGCGTGCAGGTGACCGTGGATGAGGTGAACGCCCAGCTGGGGCACGTGGACGAGATCATGACCACGGCCGTCAGCGCCACGAAGAGCGCCGAGCAGGCGGCCAGCACCGTGAGCAAGGCCGTCACGGCTCCTGCCCGTGCTCTGAGCGGCGTGACCGCGTCGGCAGGCGAGGCCCTCCGGTCGTTCAAGTCGCGCCGCGCGGCCGGACGACCGGATGAGAAGCCCGCGCCCAAGCACGAGAGTCCGTACTAGTGCGCATGAGGACCCCCGTGATCCTCGCGGCCGGCGCCGTGGCCTGGATGGCCACCCGCGAGCGCAACCCCATGCGCTGGCCGGCGCTGCTGAGGAATGACGCCCAGGGCCTGGTGCGCGACGTGCGCGAGGCCGTCGTGGATGGCGCCCGGGCCGGCGTGCGCGCCGAGACCGCGTTCGACAACGACCTGGCCGAGGCCCGTTCCCGCGCGCGCAGCTGGTAGCGCGGTACATTGCCCGCCGTGACGACCGCCGAGATCCGGGAGGGCTTCCTCCGCTACTTCGAGCGCGAGGGCCATCTCCGGATCCCCTCCGCCTCGCTCGTCCCCTTCGAGGACGACCCGTCCGTGCTGCTGACCATCGCCGGCATGCAGCCCCTGAAGTCGTACTTCCTGGGCCAGGCGCAGCCACCCGCGCAGCGCATGACCAGCTCGCAGAAGTGCTTCCGCACCCTCGACATCGACCAGGTCGGCCGCACGGCGCGCCACCTGACGTTCTTCGAGATGCTCGGCAACTTCTCGATCGGCGACTACTTCAAGGATGACGCCATCCGCTTCGGGTTCGAGCTCTCCACCGAGGTGCTGGGCTTCGACCCCGAGCAGATCTGGATCACGGTGTTCGAGGGCATGGACGGCGTGCCCGCGGATGACGAGGCCCTCGAGAAGTGGGTCGAGATGGGCATCCCGCGCGATCGCATCCAGAGGCTCGGCGAGGCCGACAACTTCTGGAAGGCCGGGCCCACGGGCCCGTGCGGGCCCAACACCGAGCTGTACCTCGACCGCGGCCCGTCGTTCGGGCCCGACGGCGGGCCGGTCACCGGCACCGACCGCTTCCTCGAGTTCTGGAACCTGGTCTTCATGCAGTACGACCGCGCCGCCGACGGCACGCTCACCACGCTGCCCGCGAAGAACATCGACACCGGCGCCGGCCTCGAGCGCCTCGCGGCGATCCTGCAGGACAAGCAGACCGTGTTCGAGACCGATGGCTTCCGGCCGCTGGTGGCATGGGCTGAGCAGGCGTCGGGCCGCGCGTATGGGTCCGACCCGAGGGTCGACCGCGCCATGCGCGTGCTCGCCGACCACGGCCGCGCCATGACGTTCCTGGCCGCCGACGGCGTGCGCCCCGGCAACGAGGGCCGCGATTACATCCTGCGCCGCATCATCCGCCGCGCCGTGAGCGAGGGTGCATACCTGGGGCTCGAGCCCGCGCGCCTGGTGGGCCTGGTCGACGTGGTGGCCGATGGCTACGGCGACGCCTACCCCGAGATCGCATCCGAGCGGTCCGAGGTGATCGACACGGTCGGCGCCGAGGCCGAGCAGTTCGCGCGCACGCTCGAGCAGGGCACGCGACTGCTGGGCGAGGTGCTCGACCGCTCCCGCTCGGCCGGGGTCATCTCGGGCGACGATGCCTTCCGCCTGCACGACACCTTCGGCTTCCCGCTCGACCTCACCCGCGACGCGGCCGAGGAGCACGGGCTGCGCGTGGACGAAGAGGGCTTCGAGGGCCTCATGGGCGAGCAGCGCGATCGCGCGCGCGCCGCGGGCCGCAAGGGCAAGGGCGTCGATCGCCAGGCCGCGGAGGCCCTCGCGGCCTCGTCGGCGGCCACGCAGTTCGTGGGCTACGACCAGCTCGAGGTCGTCACGACCATCACGGCCATCCAGGCGCTCGAGGGCGGTGAGGCCCTGGCGAAGCTGGCGACGTCGCCCTTCTACGCCGAGGGCGGTGGGCAGGTGTCCGATCGCGGCGTGATCAGCGGCAACTCCGGCAGCGCCCAGGTTCTCGACGTGCTGCGGCTGGGCGACGACCAGGTGCTGCGTATCTCCGTCGACGGCGACCTGCCGGTGGGTTCCGAGGTCACGGCCCGGGTGGATGCCGCGCTGCGCCACGCGACCCAGGCCAACCACACGGCGACCCACGTGCTCAACTGGGCGCTGCGCGGCGCCCTGGGAGACGGCGTGCGTCAGGCGGGCTCGTACGTGGGCCCCGACAAGCTGCGGTTCGACTTCACCCACCGTGGTCGCATAGAGCCCGAGGTGCTGGTCGAGATCGAGCGCCAGGTGAACTCCCGCGTGGCGGAGGATTCCCCGGTGAGTGCGCAGGTGATGCCCCGCGCCGACGCCGACGGACTGGGCGCCATCGGCCTGTTCGAGGAGAAGTACGGCGAGGTCGTGCGCGTGGTGCAGGCGGGCGAGTTCTCGCGTGAGCTCTGCGGCGGCTGCCACGTGTCGCGCACGGGCGAGATCGGCCCGCTGGTCATCGTGTCGGAGGGCAGTACGGGTGCCGCCACCCGCCGCATCGAGGCCGTCACCGGCCTGGCGGCGGTGGAGTACCTGCGCGAGCGCGAGCAGGCGCTGGCGGCCGAGATCGCCGCCCGCGACGAGCGCATCCGCGGCCTCGAGGCCGACCTCAAGCGCGCCCGCTCGGGCCGGGTGGACGTCGCGGCCGTGGCCGCCGGGGCCCAGCAGGCAGGGGCGGTTCGCGCCCTCGCCGCCGAGGTGGAGGCCGCCGACATGGACGAGCTGCTGCAGCTGAGCGACCGCGTGAAGCAGGCCGTGGGGCCGGGTGCCGCCGTGGTGCTTGGCGCCGTGGCCGATGGCAAGGCGATGCTCGCCGCGAACTTCGACGACGTCGCGGTCGACGCGGGACTGTCGGCCGCCGACGTGCTGCGCGAGGTCGCGCCCATCGTCGACGGCGGGGGAGGCGGCAAGGCGGGGTTGGCCCGCGCCGGCGGCAAGGACCCCTCGCGCATGGCCGAGGCCATCGAGCGCGCGACGGCCGTGCTGGGGGCGACGTCCGGATGAAGGCCCTCGCGCTCGACCTCGGGCGCGCGCGCACCGGGGTCGCCGTGAGCGACCCCACGGGCACGCTCGTCAGGCCCCTGCCGGTCATCCGCGAGATCGACCGGCCCGACGGCGCCTCGGCGCTGGACGACGTCATCGCGGCCGAGGCGCCCGAGGTCATCGTCATCGGGCAGCCGCTGCTGATGTCGGGCGAGGCCGGCGAGCAGGCGCACCACGCGTCGTCGTTCGCCGGGCGCCTGCGCGGACGCGTCGAGGCGCGGGTGGTCCTCATGGACGAGCGCATGTCCACGGCAGAGGCAGAGAGGCGCGCGCGGGAGGCCGGGTCGTCCACCGACATCGACAGCCTCGCCGCCTGCGTGATCCTGGAGGCATGGCTCGTGGGCAACAGGGAGGCCGCGTGAGCACCGCAGGCAAGACCCCCCGCGGTCGCAGGAAGCGCCCCGAGCGCGCGAGTTCCGGCGGCCGCAAGGCGCTGGCCATCATCATCCCGATCCTGGCCCTGCTCGTGATCGTCATCGGCCTCTGGGCCACGTGGGGCGGCGACGGTGGCGGGGATCCCGCGCCCACCACCACGTCTGCCACGAAGGAGGTCCTGTTCGTCGAGGGGCTCCGACGCAGCGAGATGGCCGAGATCCTCCAGGCGAAGACCGGCATCCCGGCCTCGGAGTACATGAAGGCCACCGACCCGTCGAAGCGCGGCCAGGCACTTGCGGGTACGAAGAAGCCCACATCGCTCGAGGGCTTCCTGTTCCCGGCCACATACCCGGTCGATCCCTCGAAGCCGGTCACTGACCTCGTGGATTACCAGGTGGCCACCTACGAGCAGCGCATCGCCGGAATCAGCTACGCCGCCGCGCGCCGAAAGAACCTCACGAAGTACGACGTGCTGATCATCGCCTCGCTGGTGGAGCGCGAGGCCAGCACCAGCCGTGAGCGCCGCCTGGTGGCCGGCGTCATCGAGAACCGTCTGCGTGCCCGCATGCGCCTCGACATCGATGCCACGGTGCAGTACGCGGTCGGGTCGTGGAAGGCCGAACTCACCAAGGACGACCTCGACATCTCGTCGCCGTACAACACCCGCAAGTACCCGGGTCTGCCGCCCGGCCCGATCTGCAATCCCAGCGAGGACGCCATCCGGGCCGCCGCCAACCCGCTTCCGTCGAAGTACCTCTACTACGTGTCGCGCAACGACGGCACCGACCTGCACTACTTCGCGAACACCGAGGCCGAGCACATCGCCTACATCAAGAAGGCCGCGGCGAACGGCGGGGGATGATGGACGCCCCCTGGCCGACATCGGGCACGCGGTTCGCGGGGGTCATCGGCTGGCCGGTGGGGCACTCGCTCTCGCCGTCCATGCACAACGC
>CAMCDF010000035.1 GCA_945873475.1 Bifidobacterium breve
TTCGGCGGCAGCTGCTTCCCCAAGGACGTCTCGGCGCTCAAGCAGCTGGCCGGCAACAGCGGCTACCACTTCCAGCTGCTGACCAGCGTGATCGAGGTCAACGAGCTGCAGAAGCGGCGGGTGGTGGGCAAGCTCAAGCGCCACCTGGGCGACCTGGAGGGCAGGGAGATCGCCCTGCTGGGCCTCGCCTTCAAGCCCGGCACCGACGACATGCGCGAGGCATCCAGCGTGGTGCTGGCCGCCCGGCTGCTGGCCGAGGGCGCGCGCGTGCGCGCCTACGACCCGGTGGCCCTCGAGGCCGCATCGCAGCGCCTGAACGCCGTGGCCCTGTACGACGACCCGTGGCAGTGCGTCACGGGCGCGGACGCCGTGGTGATCGTGACCGAGTGGCCCGAGGTCGTGGGCCTCGACTGGGCGAAGGTGGCACAGGTCATGCGCGGCGACGTGCTGGTTGACGGCCGCAACGCGCTTGACCCGGCCGAGGTCGTGGCGGCGGGCTTCGCGTACGAGGGCATCGGCCGGGTGGTGCCGTCGTGAGCGCCCCGGCGGGCGTGCGTCAGGCGGTCATCCTCGTGGGCGGACAGGGCACACGCATGCGGCCGCTCACCGACACGCTGCCCAAGCCCATGCTGCCGTTGCTCGACCTGCCGTTCGTCGAGCGCCAGGTGCACCACCTGCACCGGGCCGGGGTGGACCGCATCGTGTTCTCGTGCGGCTACCGCCCACGCGAGATCGAGGAGTACTTCGGCGACGGATCATCGCGCGGCATCGAGATGGGGTACGTGGTCGACCCCGAGCCGCTGGGTACCGCGGGCGCAATCGCCAACGCGTCCCCGCTGCTCCTCGATGAGGACGTCTTCGTTCTGAACGGCGACATCCTCACCGATCTCGACCTGGCGTCGCTGGTGGCCCACCATCGCGGCCTCGGCGCCGAGGCCACCATCGCCCTCACCCCGGTGGACGACCCGAGCGCGTTCGGCCTGGTGCGCACAGACGCCGACGGCCGGGTGACGGAGTTCGTCGAGAAGCCCGGGCCCGACCAGCTGATCCCGGGCGAGCCCTACCGCATCAACGCCGGCACCTACGTGCTGTCGCCCTCGGCGAGGGCGGCCATCCCGGTCGGCCAGCAGGTGTCGATAGAGCGCGACACATTCCCGCTGCTGGCCGCGCGCGGCGGGGTGGGGGCGATGGGGTCCGACTGCTACTGGCGCGACATCGGAACGCCGGCGTCGTACCTCGACGCCCACCTCGACCTGCTCTCGGGTCGCGTGGGGTTCATCGCCTCGCCGGGCGACTGCTGGGTGTCGCCTGAGGCCTCGGTGCACCCGTCGGCCATCGTTGCCGCAGGGGCCTGCGTGGGCCCGGGCGCCTCCATCGGCCCCGCGGCCGTGGTGGGGGAGTGCATCATCGGATCGGGATCATCGGTGGGCGAGGGCGCCACGGTTACGGGCGCCGTGCTGGGCCGCGACGTCACGGTGGGCGATGGCGCCACGGTGATGGGCCTGGTGGTGGCGGGCGATGGATCCTCCATCGTCCCCGCGGCCGTGGTGCACGGCCCGCTGTCGATCGCCACCGGCGAGTCGGCCTCCGGGGCCTGAGGTAGCCTGCCGCCATGGCTGAACTTGACGTCCCGGAAGTGCTCGCCGTCGACCGCGCGGGTCTGATCGACGGCATCGCGTCGTCGGTCGAGGTGTTCGACTCCGCCAGGGCTGCAGCCGAGCTGCTGGAGATCCCCTTCCCGCCCGACATCATCTCGAACGTGCTGATCTGCGGCATGGGTGGGTCGGCCGTGGCCGGCGATCTCATCGCCAGCGCCTATTACGAGCGCACTCGCGTGCCGCTCATGGTGCACCGCGGCTACTACCTGCCCGGCTGGGCCGACGACCACACGCTGGCCGTGCTGCTGTCGTACTCGGGTGAGACCGAGGAGACCCTCACAGCCGCCATGCAGGCGCTCGAGCGCGAGTCGCCGGCGGTGGCCGTGACCAGCGGCGGCAAGCTCGACACCTGGTACAACGGCAAGCACGGCGTGCCCGTGCTGCCCATCCCCGGCGGCCTTCAGCCGCGCATGGCGCTGCTGCACATGCTCATCCCCGCCGTGGTCATCCTGTCGCGGCTGGGCATCATCCCGCCGCAGGACCAGGAGCTCGACGCCGCGCGGGATGCCATCGCGTCGGCCATCGATGCCTACGGCCCCGCGCGCCCCACCGACGCCAACCCGGCCAAGCAGCTGGCCATGCGCCTGTACGACAAGGTGCCGGTCATCTACGGGGCCGAGGTCACGTCGGGCATCGCCTTCCGCTGGAAGTGCCAGTTCAACGAGAACGCCAAGCAGCCGGCGTTCTGGGCAGCCCTGCCCGAGATGAACCACAACGAGATCGTGGGCTGGGAGGCCGCCGGTTCGTTCGGCGAGCAGGCCCAGGTGGTGATGCTGCGCGACCCGCGCCAGCACCGGCAGGTGGAGCGCCGGCTTGCGCTGACCCGCGAGATCATCAGCCCCAACGTCACCGACGTGCTCACCATCGAGGGCGAGGGCGACAGCCCGCTGGCCCGGGTGATCGACCTGGTGCTGCTGGGCGACTACGTGTCGCTGTACGCCGCATGCCTGCGCCGGGTTGACCCCGAGCCGGTGGACAGCATCGGAACCCTCAAGGCGGGCCTGGCCACCACAGGCAACCAGCGCCTTCGCGCCGGCGAGAGCGGCAGCATCTAGATGTCGCCGGGTCGGTAGGCACGTGGCGTCCCCGCTGTACGTGGTGGAGCGGGAGTTCGATGCCAGCGACATCGGGTAGCGGTATAGCCCGCCGGACCTGTCGGCGGTAGCCGCCATGAAGGCGGGCATGGAGAGCTACTTCGACTCCCTCGAGGCGCATCTGGCCTGACCCGCCCGGCCGCGCCCGACAACGGCCGCCAACCCCGGTGCCAGGCACTTAACCGTGCGTCACATCACTCGCGCGGGTTGATTAAGTGCCTGGCACCGGGGGCGCCACCATGGGCAGTTCGTCCCTGTGGATACGGTGCCTGTCACCGGGGTGCGGGGACGCTGGTAACCTGCGGCGGCTTCGAAGCGAACAAGGAAACCCGTCTGTGTCGACAACCGTCAAGCACCATGTGGCCGATCTCGGACTGTCCGACCTCGGCCGCCAGCGGATCGAGTGGGCAGATCGCGACATGCCCGTGCTCAAGCAGATCCGCGAGAGGTTCGAGAAGGAGAAGCCCCTCGCGGGCCTTCGCATCTCGGCCTGCCTCCATGTGACCACCGAGACCGCCAACCTGGCCCGCACGCTCAAGGCCGGCGGCGCCGACGTGGTGCTGGTGGCGTCGAACCCGCTGTCCACCCAGGACGACGTGGCCGCCGCCCTCGTGCAGGAGTACGGCATCTCCACCTACGCCATCAAGGGCGAGGACGAGGAGACCTACTACTCGCACCTCACTGCCGCCATCGACCACGCGCCCCAGATCACCATGGATGACGGCGCCGACGTCATCGGCGTGCTCCACGGCGATCGCCGCGAGATGCTCGACGGCATCATCGGCGGCACCGAGGAGACCACCACGGGCGTCATCCGCCTCAAGGCCCTCGAGGCCGAGGGCAAGCTGGCATTCCCGGTGGTGGCCGTCAACGAGGCCAACACCAAGCACATGTTCGACAACCGGTACGGCACCGGCCAGTCGACGCTCGACGGCCTGCTGCGCGCCACCAACATCCTCATCGCCGGCCGCAAGTGCGTGGTTGGCGGGTACGGCTGGTGCGGTCGCGGCCTGGCGTCGCGCCTCAAGGGCATGGGTGCCCACGTCATCGTCATCGAGGTCGACCCGCTTGCGGCCCTCGAGGCCGTGATGGACGGCTTCGACGTGATGAGCGTCGCGGATGCCGCCAAGGAGGGTGATGTCTTCATCACCGCCACCGGCAACATCCACGTGCTGCGTCGTGAGCACTTCGAGCACATGAAGGACGGCGCGATCATCGCCAACACGGGCCACTTCAACGTGGAGATCGACATCCCGGGGCTCGATGAGCTCGCGGATGGCTCGCGCGAGGTGCGTCCGTACGTGCAGGAGTACTCGCTGCGCAACGGCCGCAAGGTGTACCTGCTGGCCGAGGGCCGCCTGCTCAACCTGGCGTCCGCCGAGGGTCACCCGGCCGCTGTGATGGACATGAGCTTCGCCAACCAGGCGCTGTCGGCCGAGTACATGGCGCAGAACGCCGCCACGCTCGACAAGACCGTGTACGGGGTGCCGGAGGACATCGACGCCGAGATCGCCCGGCTCAAGCTGTACTCGATGGGCGTGGAGATCGACACGCTCACCGAGGAGCAGCAGAAGTACCTGGCCTCCTGGGACCAGGGCACCTGAGCCAGCCCGTTCCAGGCGGTTCCGCTCCGCGGGCCGGCGGGGCGGGGGAGGCGACTCCCCCGCCCGGCCTGGCCCCGGAGGACATCCTCGCCCTGCACGATGGCGCGGTTGTCATGCTCGACCAGACCCGCCTGCCGGGCGAGGTCGTGCACGTCACCCTCGCGGGGTGGCCCGATGTCGTGGACGCCATCAAGACCATGGTGGTGCGCGGCGCACCCGCCATCGGCGTGGCGGGCGCCATGGGAGTCGCCCTGGCCGCCCAGAACGCCGCGGCCACAAGCGCCACCCGACAGGCCTTCGACTCCGAGATGGGCCGCGCCATCGCCGAACTTCGCGACGCGCGCCCCACGGCCGTCAACCTCGCGTGGGCGGTCGACCGGCTGGCCGGCATCGTCGCCGACCACGAGGGCACGCCCGGCGAGATCGCGGCCGAACTGACGGCCGCCGCCCGGGCGATCCACGTTGACGAGGTCGACCGCTGCGTGGCCATGGGTGCGCATTCGCTGGCCCTCATGACCCGCGGCGCGAGAATCCTCACCCACTGCAACGCCGGGGCACTGGCCACCGGCGGGTACGGCACGGCGCTCGGCGTGGTGCGCGCGGCGCATGCGGCCGACCCCACCGTGAGCGTGATCGTCGACGAGACCCGCCCGCTGCTGCAGGGGTCCAGGCTCACCGCTTGGGAACTGCAGCAGGAGGCAATCCCGTACACCCTCATCAGCGACAACATGGCGGCCATGCTCATGTCGCAGGGTCGCGTGACCCACGTGGTGGTGGGCGCCGATCGCATCGCCGCCAACGGCGACGTGGTGAACAAGATCGGCACCTACGGGGTGGCCATCCTGGCCCGCGAGCACGGAATCCCCTTCATCGTCGCGGCGCCCACGTCGACCCTGGACCTCTCTATGCCCTCGGCCGCCGAGATTCCGGTGGAGGAGCGCGCGGCCGACGAGGTGCGCGGCCTCAGCCTTTTCGGCCGCCCGGCGGCGTCACCCGATGCCCCGGTGGCCAACCCGGCCTTCGACCGCACTCCGGCCCGCCTGGTGAGCGCCATCGTCACCGAGCAGGGCGTGCACCGGGCGCCGTATGAGCGCTCGCTGCGGCGGGCGTGGGACTCCGCCGCGCACTAGGCGGGTCTGCCAACGACAGGGCCCCGCGGCCTGCCGAGTACCACGGGGCCCTGCTGGCGCGTGCGCCATGGCCGGGATCCTCGGGGGACGCCCGACGCAGATGACGCTACGCCGCGTCTCGGATGGCAAGACGAAAGCCCCTGAGAAAGCGGGGTTTTCGCCGGGTATCAGCCCTGCCGGGCCACCCTCTTGCCGAGTTCGGCGGTGAGGGCGGAGAGCATGGGGGAGATGTCGTCCCTGGGGATGACCGCCTCGATCAGCCGCAACTGGGTGGCATCGGCCAGTGCCTCGCGCAGGGCGGTATCCAGACCATCCTCGGTGTCCACGCGCACGCCGGTACCAGACCCCAGGGCCTCTGGGAACAGCGAGTACCGCATGCGGGGGATGTCGTTGAACGCGCCATCCATCATCGGGCGCTCGGTGCCGTAGCCATCGTTGTTGACGACCACCACGATGGGGTGCACGCCCACCCGGTCCATCCCCGCAAGCTCGAGGCCGGTCATCTGGAACGCCCCGTCGCCCACGATGACGAACGGGCGGCGGTCCGGCCGTGCGAGCCCCGCTCCCAGGGCCCCCGGCACCGCGAAGCCGAGCGAGGCGTAGTAGGCCGTGGCGACGAAGCCCGACTCCTCCACCTGCAGGCCCACCGATCCGAACAGCGAGTCGCCGGGGTCGGCCAGCACCGTGTGTCCGGGTCCGGCATGCGCGCGCAGCGCACTGAACAGGGCAGCGGCGCCCAGCGGAGCCCCGGCGGTCGGGGTGAACGGCGGACGCGGCTTCGGCGCCGGCTGGCCGGTCGGTGCCACCGCGCCGTGGCGCGCCACCAGCCCGCGCATCACGTGCGCCACGCCAACACCCTCGTACCCGCGCGTGCCCACGTAGGTGATGTCCTGGTGCGAGATGATCGTGTTCGCGCGGTCGATGCCGGCGGTGAACATGCCGGTGTTGAGATCGCTGATGTAGGCGCCCAGCACCAGCACGCGGTCCGACCCCTCGATGAGCTCGCGCACCTCGGGGCTCGAGCTGATGGCCCCGGCGTACACGCCCCTGAACCAGTCGTCGTCCGACCCCACCGACGACTTCCCCAGCAGGGTCTCGGCCACGGGCAGCCCCGTGGTGCGGGCAAGGGCGTCGAGGTCGGCCTGCAGGCCCAGGCGCGCCACCAGCACTCCCGAGATGATGGCGGGGCGCTGGGCCTCGCCAAGCCGCGCCGTGATGTCGTCGAGGCATTCCTCGAGGGTGGCGGGGTCGGGATCGCGTGGACCTGGCAGGTCGTGCGGCAGCGGCGGGGCCGGCATGTCGACGATGTCGCGTGGCACCTCGAGGTACACGGGCCTGCTCTCGCGCCGGGCCATCGCGAAGGCCTCGGCGATGATGCGCGGGGCGGTCTCGGGGTCGTCCAGTTCCACGGCCAGCGCCGTGACGTCCTCCATCACGCGCAGCCCCGTATCGAACGACTTCACCTTGTGGTGCAGCAGCGGGTCGCCCTCGCGCTCGGCCAGCCCCGGTGACCCGGCGATGACCACCACGGGCACGCTCTCGGCCCAGGCCTGCGCCGTGGGGTTGACCACCTTCAGCCCGCCCACGCCCCAGGTGACCAGCACCACGCCGATGCCCCTGAGGCGCGCGTAGGCGTCGGCCGCGAAGCCGGCGCCCTGCTCGTCGGACGTGCCCACGAACATCCCCGGGCGCTGGTCGAGCGTGCGGTTCAGCTTGAGGGTGAAGTCACCCGGCACCCCGAACACGTGCTCGCAGCCGTTGTCGAGGATGGCCTCGACCAGGCGGTCGCCGACCGTGGGGGATGCCTCGGGGGTCAGCGCGCTACTTCAGGCGGTAGGTGATGCGCCCACGCGTGAGGTCGTAGGGGGACACCTCGACCTTGACGCGATCGCCCGGGTTCACGCGGATGTAATTGCGCCGCATGCGCCCCGCGAGCTTCGCGAGCACCACGTGCCCGCCGTCCAGCTCTACGCGGAAGAACGTGTTGGGGAGGGCCTCGGTGACCTCGCCCTCGAACTCAATTGCCTGTTCCTTCTCGGTGGAGGCCGTGATGGCTCCTCTCGTCGCTCGCGGGGCACCGCGCCCCCTCGTGCCGGGAACGGTAGCGCGACGGCGTGGAATCGGCACGCGGACGGGCGTTTTGGCACGAACGCGCTCGCCCCGCATGGCAATCATCGGGTGCCTCATGAGACGCATCGCCACGGCCCTTCTCGATCTGCTCACCGGGGATGGCTGCGCGGGGTGCGGATTGCCCGGTCCGCCGCTGTGCGACGAGTGCGTGGCGGCACTGCCCGCTGTGGGCCCCACGGCGTGTGATCGCTGCGGTCACCCGTGGCCTGTGCGCCGCCCGATGTGCCCGGAGTGCATCGCCGGTGTCGCGACGGCCCGCCAGGCCCTCATGTACGACGGCCGCGTGCCGGCCGTGGTGGGGGCGCTCAAGGATTCCGGCCGGCGTTCGCTGGCCGCGCCGCTGGCATCGGTCATGGCATCCATCCTGCCCCCGCCACCGACCGGCGCGGCGCTGGTGCCCGTGCCGCTGGCGCCGCGCCGCGAGGCCGATCGCGGCTTCAACCAGGCCGCGCTGCTGGCCCGCGAGCTGTGCCTGCAGTGGGGGACGCCCCTGGCGCATGCCCTCGGGCGCAGCGATGGCCACGGCGCGCAACGGGGATCGGCCGGCGCGGCGCGGCGCGCCCAGGTTCAGGGCGCCTTTCACGTGGTGGGGGATGTCCCCCTGCACTGCGTGCTGGTGGACGACGTCGTCACCACCGGATCCACCCTGTCGTCTGCCGCGCGTGCGCTCAGGGCCGGGGGCTGCGCGCGCGTCGGTGCCGTGGCACTGGCCCGGGTTGCCCTGCGCGCCCCGGGCACTAGAGTCGGTATACGGCAGATCCAGTCAGGGGGCATGCGGACATGGAACTCCATGTGAGGGGAAGGAACGTCCCGGTCACAGACGCGCTCGAGGACCACGCCGAGAAGCGCCTGCACAAGCTCGAGAGGGTGCTCGGGCCGATGTCCGACAAGGCGGTCGTCGAGGTCGAGCTCTCGGTGGAGCACAACCCGAGCATCTCGAAGAGCCAGATCGCCGAGGTGACGGTGCGCACCAAGGGGCCGGTGATGCGCGTGCGCGAGGCCGATAGCGACATGTACGCGGCCATCGACCTGGCCGCGCACCGCATCGAGCGCGCGGCCCAGCGCCTGCGCGAGCGCCGCAAGGACCACCACGGTCCGGGCATCGAGGCGGTGGCCTCGACACCGGCGGAGATCGCCGCGCTCGACCGCCTGGGCAGGGATGCCACCGAGGCGGTGGAGTCGCCGCCGCCCATCCGCATCGTGCGCGTCAAGCGCTTCGAGATGCCCACGCTCACGCCCGAGGACGCCGCGGTGCGCCTTGAGCTCATCGACCACGCGTTCTTCGTGTTCCGCAACGAGGCCACAGGTGAGGTGTGCGTCATCTACCGGCGCCGTGACGGCGACTTCGGCCTGATCGAAGGGGCCTGACGCGCTGCGCCGTCTGATCAGGTGGATCACCCCCCTGCTCGTCGTCCTCGGGACGGCGGGCGGGGCGGTGGCTGCCGACCCGGCCCTGGTGGCCGAGCTCGGCGCCATCACGCCCAGGCCGCTCATCGCGGGTGAGGGAACCGTCACGGAGTCGTCCGCCGACGGCGGCGAGCCCGTGGCCGCGGCGGTCGTGGCCGCGGGCGATCCGCAGTTCGCGGTGCTGCGCGACGTCATCGCGTCGCAGGGGGCGCAGGCCACGGCCCTGAGATCCGCCCTGCTGACCGACGGGGGCACGGCCACGTCGTTCGCGGTGGCATTCCCGTCGGCTCCGGCCGCGCGCGCGGTGGTGCGGCGCGCCACGCTGGCCCTGCTGGCCGGCACGGGGGCCACCACTGCCCTCAACGCCGAGCTCGAGGCCACGCCCGGGGGGCGGGCGGTCATCGCGGTCATGCCGGGCGGGGGCCTGCGCACCATGGTCATCGCGTCACGCGGATCCCGGCTGGTGGGCACCGTCACGGCGCGTCCGGGCGGCGCAAGCCAGGACCTGCAGCAGATGGTGAACGGCGTCACCTATGCATGGCAGGCCATCCCGGCGCCGCCCGTGGGCATGGTGGATGAGGTCGGCATCTCCGACGCCCTGCGCCTGCAGGTGCGTGCGGCGTGGGCCGCAGCCGGCCGGACCGGTGGCGAGGTGGCGGGCAGCATGCTGGCGGCCCGCGTGGAGGGCGGCGTGTGGGTGATGGCCGACATGGGCCGGGCCGGCGCGGTCGACATGCAGTTGTTCCGCTCGGTGGGTACCGGGCTCTTCCGCGCCGAGGGCGCCGTGGCGATCGTGGGCACCTGCCCGGGCGTGCCGGTGGCGCTGCGCGAGGCCTGGGGTTACGTGAGCGAGTGCACCCCGGGTGATCCGGGAATCCCGCTGCCGGGCAGCGTGCCCGCGGGCGAGCTGCCCGAGCCGGTGCGCGGCGTGGGCATGTGGATCTGGTACGTGAACCGGTCCGAGCGGACGCTGCAGGGGATCATCGACCGTGCGCGGGCCAATGGCGTGCGCACGGTGCACATCAAGTCGGGCGATGGCACGTCGTACTGGAGCCAGTTCGACCGCGCGGTGGGGCCGCTGAAGGCCGCCGGCCTGCGCGTGTGCGCGTGGCAGTACGTGCGTGGCACCCGCCCCGAGGCCGAGGCCGCGGTGGCGGCCCGCGCGGTGCGCGCCGGCGCCGACTGCTTCCTCATCGACGCCGAGATCGAGTTCGAGCGCCTGTCCAACCGATACCAGCGCGTGTCGCGCTACATGCGTGCGCTGCGTGCGCGGGTGGGCACGGCGTACCCCCTGGGGCTCACCACGTTCCCCTACGTGGACCTGCACGGGGCGTTCCCCTACTCGGCGTTCCTCAACGGGCCGAACGGCGCGCAGTTCACGATGCCGCAGGTGTACTGGAAGGCCTTCCGGGTGTCCCCGGCCAGGGCGGTCGAGCGCACCATGCGCTGGAACCGCATCTACGGAAAGCCCATCGCGCTGCTGGGCAGCACGTACATGCGCGAGAGCGCCTCGACCATCAGGGCATTCCGGTGCGCGTCGCAGCAGTCGGGGGTGCAGGGCGAGAGCTGGTGGGCGTGGCAGAACACCACGCGTGGGCAGTGGCCGGCCCTGGGGTCGCCGCTGACCTGCCGGGCCCCGCTGTCGCTGACCCCCACCACCAGATATCCCGTGATGGGCATGAGATCGCGCGGTGACGCCGTGCGGCGCCTGCAGGCCCTGCTGCGTGGCCAGGGGATGACCCTTCCGGTTGATGGCTTCTACGGAGCCACCACCCGGGCGGCGGTTGACGCCTACCGGGTGGCACGGGCCCTGCCGGCGTCATCCGGCACCGACGACGCCCTCTGGGCCGACCTGCTGCAGCGCAGTGGGTCGGTGCTGACCTCGCGCGCGGGGTAGGCACCTCGCCGTTGGTACGATCCAGCTTCCCGTAAGCGGCCGCTCGGACACGCCTGCATGAGCACGGAGTTGATCAACAAGGTTCTTCGCTTCGGCGAGGGCAGGGGAATGAAGGATCGCATCAAGAGGGTGGAGCGCATCAACGCGCTCGAGCCCGCGATGCAGGAGCTCTCCGACGCGCAGATCCGCGAGCGCGCGGACGACATCCGGGCCCGCCTGGCCGACGGTGTCCAGCTCGATGACGTTCTCGACGAGACCTTCGCCCTGGTGCGCGAGGCGTCGTGGCGCGCCATGGGCATGCGCCACTACGACGTGCAGCTGATCGGCGCGATGGTGCTGAACGAGGGCCGCATCGCCGAGATGAAGACCGGTGAGGGAAAGACCCTCACGGCCACCGCCGCCGTGGCGCTGAACGCGCTCACCGGCAAGGGCGTGCACCTTGTAACGGTGAACGACTACCTGGCCTCGCGCGACGCCGCCTGGATGACCCCCGTGTACGAGGCCCTGGGCCTGAGCGTGGGCGTGATCGGCTCGATGATGCCCGAGGACCAGCGCCGCCAGGCCTACGCCGCCGACATCACCTACGGCACGAACTCCGAGTTCGGCTTCGACTACCTGCGCGACAACATGGCCGTGAAGCTCGACGACTGCGTGCAGCGCGGCCACACGTTCTGCATCGTGGACGAGGTCGACTCCATCCTCATCGACGAGGCGCGCACGCCGCTGATCATCTCGGGCGTGCCCGAGGCCGCGGCCGACACCTACTACCGCTTCGCGCGCATCGTGCCCACCCTGAAGAAGGGCGACGACTACGAGGTGGACGAGAAGCACCGCACCGTGGCGCCGCTCGAGAGCGGGGTCGAGAAGGTGGAGCGGGCGCTGGGCATCGACCACCTGTACCTCGACGTGCACGGCCAGCTGGTGAACCACTTCATCCAGTCGCTGAAGGCCGAGTCGCTGTTCCGCAAGGACAAGGAGTACATCGTCCGCGACGGCGAGGTGCTGATCGTCGACGAGTTCACGGGGCGCGTGCTCGAGGGCCGGCGCTACTCGGAGGGCCTGCACCAGGCCATCGAGGCCAAGGAGGGCCTGAAGATCCGCGAGGAGAACCAGACCCTCGCCACCATCACCCTCCAGAACTACTTCCGCATGTACGAGAAGCTCTCGGGCATGACCGGTACGGCCTCCACCGAGGCCAACGAGTTCAACAAGATCTACGAGACCGACGTGGTCACGGTGCCCACGCACCGCCCGATGGTGCGCGACGACCAGAACGACCTGATCTTCAAGACCAAGGACGCCAAGTTCAACGCGGTGGTCGAGGACATCAAGGACGCCAACGACCGCGGGCAGCCGGTGCTGGTGGGCACCATCAGCGTCGAGGTGTCGGAGATGCTGTCCGGGCTGCTCGAGCGCCGCGGCGTGCCGCACACCGTGCTGAACGCCAAGCAGCACGACAAGGAGGCCGAGATCATCGCCCGCGCGGGGGAGCGCGGATCGGTGACCATCGCCACCAACATGGCCGGTCGAGGCGTGGACATCAAGCTGGGCGACGGCGTGGCCGACCTCGGTGGCCTGTTCGTCATCGGCACCGAGCGGCACGAGAGCCGGCGCATCGACAACCAGCTGCGCGGCCGGTCCGGACGCCAGGGCGACCCGGGCCTGACCAAGTTCTTCCTGTCGGCTGAGGACGACCTCATCCGCATCTTCTCGGGCGACCGCATGTACAAGATCCTCGATCGCCTGGGGCCTGGCGACGACCTGCCCCTCGACTCGAGGATGCTCACCAAGACGGTCGAGGGCGCCCAGAAGAAGGTGGAGGAATACAACTTCAACATCCGCAAGCGGGTGCTGGAGTACGACGACGTGCTCAACAAGCAGCGCGAGGTCATCTACGCCGAGCGCCGCCAGGTGCTCGAGGGCGCCAACCTCTCCGAGCAGGCTCGCGACTGGATCGTCGAGGTGCTGGTGGAGACCGTCGACCGCTACGAGGAGCCCGAGGCCGCCGTGGCCGACTGGGACCTCGACGGCATGTTCGCCGAGATCGGCCAGCTGTACCCCATGACCTTCTCGGCGGCCGACATACGGCACGACGGCCTCACGCGCGATGAGCTGCTCGACCGCCTCGAGGACGACGCCATGGAGCAGTACGACCTGCGCGAGCAGCAGCTTGGGGCGGAGTTGGTGCGCGACCTCGAGCGCTGGGTGCTGCTGCAGCTGATCGACGTCGACTGGCGCGAGCACCTGCTGAACATGGACTACCTGCGCGAGGGCATCCACCTGCGCGCCCTGGGCCAGAAGGACCCGCTCTCGGAGTACCGCCTCGAGGGCCACAAGATGTTCGACGAGATGATGGAGAACGTCACCCGCGAGTTCGTGCGCTACATGTACCACGTCGAGCTCGAGGCCCCGCCCGAGCCGGTAGAGGCCGCGCCGGTGGACGGCGTCACCTACACGTCGCAGGACGACCCGGTGCAGGGCTTCGCAGGCTTCACCGAGGGGCTGGTGGAGGCCCCTGACGAGATCGCCTTCGAGGCCACCGAGCCCGCGCACTACGCGGAGGATGCCGCCACCGAGGCACCCCTGCCGGGCGTGGTCGAGACCGTGGTGATCGACGAGGAGGACCGCATCGGGCGCAACGACCCCTGCCCGTGCGGATCGGGCAAGAAGTACAAGAAGTGCTGCGGCGCAGTCTGACGACGGCCACCCGATGACCGATCCCGATCAACTGGCCCAGCAGGCGGCGCGCCTCGGTGAGCGCGTGGAACTGCTGGGGGAGTACCTCGACCCCGACGCCATCGTCACCCGGGTCGCCGACCTCGAGCAGCAGATGGGCGCCGCCGACTTCTGGGACGACCAGGAGCGCGCCGCGAAGGTGTCGGCCGAGCACGCCCGCCAGAGCGGTCGCCTCGACGGGTACCGGGCGCTGTCGGGTGAGGTGGCCGACCTGTCCGAGCTGGCGGCCATGGCCCGCGAGGAGGAGCGCGCGGGCACTCTGACCGAGGAGTTCATCCAGGAGATCGTCGACGGCCTCACCCGGGCCGAGGACCGCCTGTTCGTGCTCGAGGAGTCGCGCCTCTTCGGGGGCGACCACGATTCCGGCGACGCCGTGGTCACCATCCAGTCGGGCGAGGGCGGCACCGACGCCCAGGACTGGGCCGAGATGCTGCTTCGCATGTACCTGCGCTGGTCGGAGGACCGCGGGTTCACGGCCACCGTGCAGGATCGCCAGGACGGCCAGGAGGCCGGCATCAAGAGCGCCACGTTCACGCTGGCCGGGCAGAACGCCTACGGGCTGATGTCGGCCGAGCGCGGCGTGCACCGCCTGGTGCGCCTGTCGCCCTTCGATTCGGCCAACCGCCGGCAGACGTCGTTCGCGGCCGTGCAGGTGGCGCCTCTGGTCACCGATGACGCCGAGGTGGAGATCGAGGACAAGGACGTCCGCGTCGACACCTACCGGGCCAGCGGTGCCGGAGGCCAGCACGTGAACAAGACCGACTCCGCCGTGCGCCTGACCCACCTGCCCACGGGCGTGGTGGTGCAGTGCCAGAACGAGCGC
>CAMCDF010000036.1 GCA_945873475.1 Bifidobacterium breve
TG
This sequence comes from Bifidobacterium breve, assembly GCA_945873475.1. Taxonomy (GTDB): domain Bacteria; phylum Actinomycetota; class Thermoleophilia; order Miltoncostaeales; family Miltoncostaeaceae; genus SYFI01. Next base: position 3 of record CAMCDF010000036.1, read on the forward strand.
GTGCTGGTGAAGCTCCTGGTGAGCTCTCAGATGGCGCTGCGGCAACCACCTTGGCGCCCGAGCACTTCCAGATGGATTTCGCTCCCTTCGGCTTCACGCACGCACGCACGCTCGCGCCCGTGAGCACCGCGGGCGGCACGAAGGTGACCTTGCCTGCCCCGGGGATTGCCACCCACCTGGTCACCGTCTTCTTCTTGACGGTCACCTTCTTCTGGGTCTGCCACTGGAAGACGTACGTGGTGCCCTTTGCCGCAGGCATCGCCACCTTTGCGGTGAGAGTGCCGCCTACATGGGCGGTGCCCGTGACCACCGGCGCGCGAACCGCGGGTGCTGCCTGCAGGGCTGTGGGCAGGGCAAGGGCTGCCAGCAGCAATGCCACCAGAAGCCGGGCGATCGAGGGGGGCCTTCGCACAGTGGCTTTTGTATCAGTGCCGGCGGCGGGCGCGCCCCCGCCCGGGTGCCGCACCACGCCACGCACTGAACGACGCCAGGCTGCCCGTAGCGGGACGCCTGAGCCAGGGCCAGGGGTGAATCTGAATGGGCCCGATGGCCGCAGCCCGCGTGCGCCACCCGGGAACGGGCGTGTAGGTGGCGGCCACAGGTCGGCCCGCGAGCACCTGAGCCGGATCACCGCGGTGCACCTCCACCGGCCGCCGCGTGGCGAGGTCGGACAGGCACTCCGCGATGAAGACGAGGCGCTTTGGCGCGGGCCGGAGCCGCGCGAGATAGCCCTCGTCGAACACGAACACCGCCGGCAGGCCGGGGTGGGCGGCGAGCGCCGGGTCGTCGTCGCCCAGCGACTCGGCGGTGATCCACACGGCCTCGGGCTCGCCGTGCCCCTCGGGCGAGGACGGCCCCGCGGTGGCGCCGGGGTCGGGATCTGCCTTCAGGCGCGGGTCGGGGTCGAGGCGCACGGGAACGTCGTCGGCGGGCCATCGCTCGATGGGGCAGGCCTGGCGCAGGTCGCATCCCTCGCAGATGCCGGGCGCACGGCGTTCCACCTGGCCGCGCGCAAAGCCGTAGCGCTTGCCGGTGGCCGTGCCGGCCGTCCACTGCCAGCCCACGGCATTGGCGGCGCGCGAGCCGTCGAGCAGGCGCCTGCGCATCCAGAGCTCGCCGCGTTCCCACGCCGCGCCATGCCGCACGGCCCAGTGAGACGCCAGCCACATGCGGGTCTGGTTCACCATCCAGCCGTCGTCCTCGAGCTCGCCCGCCACGAGGTCGATGCACGCCATCTGGCGGTCGATCACCTGATCGAGCGACGACCCGCGGTCCGGGGCCGGCGATGCGCGCAGCGGGCGCCCGATGCCACTGCCCAACCGGGCGTACAGATGCCGCGCGTACTCCTGCCACATCAGCTCGTCACGGAACTTCTCGACGTCACGCGCCGGGCCGCCCTCCACGTGCTTCCAGGCGCGCGGCAGGGTGATGAGCCCGTGGCGGATCCACGGCGAGAGCCCCGAGGCGCCGCGCGCGCCCGGGGGCCACACCTCGTTGCGCCGCGACGCGTATCCGCGCACGTCGAAGCCGTCGAGCGCGGCGTCGGCCGCCGCCTGGCCACCGCGGAAGCGCGGGGAGGGCGCGACCGGGCCCGCGAAGAGGCCGCCCAGGTGCTGGCCCACCCATTGGGCCTCGGCACCCGTTGCGGGCGGGGGCAGACCGCTCACGGCACGGGCAGCGCGCGCTCGAACACGATGCGGTCCTCACCCGGCCCGAGGAAGCCCTCGACCAGCGGTCCGTCGAAGCCCAGCGCCCGGTGGAACGCGATGGATCCCTCCCGGTGCGGAGCGGCCAGCGCCCGGATGCGCGTGCAGCCGCTGCCCATCGCCCGCAGGCCGAACTCGCGATAGAGCGCGGCCCCCACCCCCTGGCCGCGCAGGGCCGGGTCGACCGCGTGCAGGTGCACGTAGGCCAGGTCGGGCTCGGATTGACTCACCAGACCCAGCAGGAAGCCCGCCGGCGATCCGTCGTCACGCTCGATCCACACGCCGTACGGACCCAGTTGGTCGAAGAACAGCCGGTGCAGCGTGAGGCCCACCGGATGCCCGAACCAGTCGTCGGCCACCGCCCGCGCGACGTCGAAGTCGGCGGGCCCCAGGGGCCGGGGCGCCCGCAGCCCGTGCATGGGCGTCAGGCGAGCTCGGCGATGCCGACCGGGCACGACACGCCGGTGCCGCCCAGCCCGCAGTAGCCGCCGGGGTTCTTGTGCAGGTACTGCTGGTGGTAGCCCTCGGCGTAGTAAAAGGGCCCCGCCTGGGCGATCTCGGTGGTGATGGGCCCGGCCCCCGCAGCGTCGAGCGCCTGCTGGAACATGTCGCGCGATGCCTCGGCGATCTGCCGCTGGCGGTCATCGGCCCAGTAGATGGCCGACCGGTACTGGCTGCCCACGTCGTTGCCCTGGCGAAGACCCTGCGTGGGGTCGTGCCCCTCCCAGAATGTCTTCAGCATCTGGGCGTACGAGGTGACCTCGGGGTCGAACACCGCCAGCACCACCTCGGTGTGGCCGGTGCGGCCCGAGCAGACCTCTTCGTACAGCGGGTTGCGCGTGAACCCGCCCGCGTAGCCCACAGCGGTGGTCCACACGCCGGGCTGCTGCCAGAACATGCGCTCGGCGCCCCAGAAGCAGCCCATTCCCACCACCACCTGCTCGTAGCCGTCGGGGAACGGCGGCAGCAGCGGGTTGCCCAGCACCTCGTGCGCCGCGGGCACGCGGATGGTCTCGGTGCGCCCGGGCAGGGCGTCATGCTCGGACACCATCGCCGCGTTTCCAAAGCCAAAGATGCCCATCGCCCCTCCCCCGTCTGACGTCATCGGGCAAGGTTAGGGCGCGCCCGCGCCGTCACGACGAACTTCGGCGTCGTGCGGGCACATCGCACCGCGGGAGCGTCAGCTGACCCGGAAGCCCTTCTCGCGGATGAGGTCCACCGCGCGCGCCACCGCCATGTCGCCGGCGATGTCGAGGCTGAGGGTTCCCGAGGGCTCGTCGGCGCGCGCCGGGCTGAGGTGCAGGTCCTCGATGTTGATGTGCGCGTGGCCGAGCGCCGTGGCGATCTCGCTGAGCACCCCGGGGCGGTTCGGCACGGCGACGGTGAGTCGCACGACGTCGCCACCCACGGCGTCCTCCTGGGCCAGCAGGCGCTGCCTGCCCTCGGCGGCGCTGCCGAAGAAGCCCTCGAGCCACTCGCGGTCGCCGCTCTCGAGCGCGGCCTCCACCTCGGCCAGGTCGGCCCGGTGGCGACGGGTCTCGGCCAGCACGGCGTCGCGGTTGCTCAGCAGGATGTCGGCCCACAGCACGGGGTTGGCGCCGGCCACGCGCGTGAGATCGCGGAACGACGGCCCAGCCGACCGCAGGGCCTCGCGCCCCTGGGGCGCGGTGGACACCGCCTGCCGCATGAGCACCGATGCCATCACGTGCGGCAGGTGCGACACCAGGGCCATCAGGTGGTCGTGCACCTCGGCGTCGACCGCCACGGGCATGGCACCGGTGGCGGCCACCATGCCGTGCACCCTCTCGAGCAGGTCGGGGCGGGTCTCACCGGTGGGCGTGAGGAACCACGTGGCGCCCTCGAACAGGTCGGCCCTGGCGCCGGCGACGCCGGACCGCTCGCCGCCGGCCACCGGATGGCCGCCGCAGAACCGCTCGCGCTCCGTGGGGCTGAGCGCCGCCAGCACCTCGCTCTTGGCCGACCCGACGTCCGTCACCACGGTGCGGTCGTCGGCGTGGGCCAGCACGTCGCGCACCAGGCCGGGGATCTCCCCCACGGGAGCGCACACCACAACCACCTCGGCGCCCGGCACTGCGGCTGCGAGGTCGTCGCACGGCGTGGTGATGGCACCGCGCTCGAGGGCCGCCTCCAGAGCACCCGGCGCCGGGTCGACCCCCCGCACCTCGGACGCCGCCCCGCGCTCGCGCAGGGCGAGGCCCAGCGAACCGCCCACCAGCCCGACGCCGATCAGGGCGACCGGGCCGCCCAGCCCGGTCGTGGCCACCTAGACCCCGGCGGCCACGGGCTCGCCGCCCGCCATCACCAGCCCCATCAGGTCGACGACGCGCTTGACGTCCTCCACCCATGCGGCGAATGAGTCGGAGTACAGCGCCTGCGGCCCGTCGCACAGGGCGTGCTCGGGAGACGGGTGCACCTCGACGATGAGCCCGTCGGCCCCCGCGGCCACGGCGGCGCGCGCCATGGGCAGGATGAAGTCGCGGCGGCCCATCGCGTGCGACGGGTCGACGATCACCGGAAGAGCCGACAGGTTCTTGGCCACCGGCACCGCGGAGAGGTCGAGCGTGGATCGCGTGGCGGTCTCGAACGTGCGGATGCCGCGCTCGCACAGCATGATGCGCTCGTTGCCCTCCTTGGCGATGTACTCGGCCGAGAGCAGCCACTCCTCGATGGTGTTGGCCAGGCCGCGCTTGAGCAGCACGGCCTTGTCGGTGCGGCCGACCTCGCGCATGAGGTCGAAGTTCTGCATGTTGCGGGCACCCAGCTGGATGACGTCGGCGACCTCGAGCACGTCGTCGAGCTGGCGCACGTCCATGAGCTCGGTGACGATGGGCAGCCCGGTCTCCTCCTTGGCCTCGGCCAGGATCTCCAGGGCGGGCTTGCCGAGCCCCTGGAAGGTGTACGGCGAGGTGCGCGGCTTGTACGCGCCACCGCGCAGCATGGCGGCCCCGGCGGCCTTCACCACGCGGGCGGTGTCGAGGGTCTGCTCGCGGGTCTCCACGGTGCAGGGGCCGGCGATCAGGCAGAACGAACCGCCGCCGGTCTTCACGCCGTCCACCACCACCGGCAGGTCGCCATGGCGGAACTCGCGCGACACGAGCTTGTAGGGCTTGAGGATGGGCACCACGCGCTCCACGCCGTCCTGGCCGGCCAGGTCGAGCTGGGCGATCATCTCGCGGTCGTCGCCGATGGCGCCGATGACCGTGACGAACTCGCCGCGCGACACGTGGGCCTGGGCCCCGGCGGCGGTCACGCGATCGACGATGGCCTGGATCTGGCCGTCGCTCGCGCCTTCCTTCATCACGATCATCATGGTTGCGGTGAGTCCCCTATGAGTGTTGGTGGATACCTGCGACCGCCGCGAGGGCGGCGAGGAATGCGTCGTTCTCGGACGGCGCCCCGATGGTGACGCGCAGGGTGCCGGGGCACCCCAGGGCGGAGCCATCGCGGACGATGACGCCCCTCTTCAGGAGCGCCTCGTGCAGGACGCGGGCCTCGGAGCCCGGGTCAGGCGGTTGCATGAGGATAAAGTTGCCGTGGCTCGGGGTAAAGGGCACGCCCATCTCGCGCAACGCGGCTGACACGCGATCGCGCTCGGAGATGGCCTCGTCCACGCGGGCCTGGATGGCAGCCGGGTGCCTGAGGCTCTCGAGCGCGGCCACCTGGGCCAGCTGGTTCGTGTTGAAGGGCTGCCGCACGGCATCGAGTGCGCGAATCCACGATTGCGAGCCGATTCCGTAGCCCACCCGCAGGCCGCACAGGCCGAACGCCTTGCTGAAGGTGCGGGTGACCAGAAGGTTGGGGCGCGTGCGCGCCAGCACCGCCACCCGGCCGCGGTCCGGCGCGGACACGAAGTCGTAGTAGGCCTCGTCCACCAGCACGGCGAGGTCGTCGGGCAGGAGGTCGAGGAAGCGCTCGATCTCGTCGGCGCTGCGGTACACGCCGGTGGGGTTGTTGGGGTTGCACACGATCACCAGGCGCGTGCGCTCGTCCACGGCAGCGGCCATGGCATCGAGGTCGTGGCCGCCATCGGGCGCCAGCGGCACGGCGATGCCCTCGGCCCCCGCCTCGGCGGCCAGGTGCGGATACATGGCGAATGATGGGTCGGCGTGGATGACCGTGGTGCCGGGGTCGAGCAGGGCCACGCCGGCGTGCACGATGAGCTCGCACGAGCCATTGCCCACCGCCACCTGCGCCCTGTCGACGGCGTGCCTGTCGGCGAGGGCGTCGCGCAGGCTGCGCGCCGCGCCGTCCGGGTACCGGTTGAGCCCGCCGAGGCCCTCGTCGATGACCGCCTTGACCTCGGGCAGGGGCGGGAACGGGCTCTCGTTGGAGGCCAGCTTCACCACCGACTCGAGGCCGTACTCGGCCATGACCTCGGCCATGGTGAGGCCGGGCTCGTAGTGCGGTATGCCCGCGATACGGCTGGAGGTGCGGATGCCCATCGGGCGGCATGATCGCACGCACACGGCGAACCGCGCGCGAGCACCGGCCGGGGCCGACGGTAACCTTGCCCCGGTGCCCGCACTCGATGCCAGCGCGGCCCTCACGCAGGAGGTCGAGATCGACCTCTTCCAGGGGCCCTTCGACCTGCTGCTCACCCTGCTGCTCAGGGATGAGGTGGACATGCTCGAGCTGCCCCTGGCCGATCTCATCGAGGAGTCGGTCACCCCGGGCACGGACGAGCGCTGGGAGATCGACGCCGCCAGCCAGCTGATTCTGCTGCTGGCCGCGATCGCCGACCTCAAGGGCCGGCGCATGCTTGGCGACGACGTCGAGGACGAGCCCGACGTCGACGCCCTGGCCATGCGCGACGCCCTCATCGCCCGCCTGGTGGCCTACGCGCCGTTCCAGCGGGCCGCGCAGTGGCTGGCAGACCGCCTGCGGGCCGCAGAGGGCCCGCGCTACCGCCGCGTGCCGCCGGGCACCGCCGCGCCGGTGCCGGTGAAGGACGACCCGGCACGCCTTCGCGCGGCAATGGACAAGATGGTGGAGGCCCCGCCCGCCCCGTCGCTTGACCACATGGGAGTGCGCCGGCGCCCGCTGCCCGAGTTGCTGGGTCGCCTGCGCGAGTCGATCGCCCGCCTGCGCGAGGTGTCGTTCGACCAGATGGTGGCCGACTGCGACCGCCTGGAGGAGGCCCTCACGCTGCTGGCGGCGCTCGAGCTGGTGCGCCGCGGCGAGGCCGAGCTGCGCCAGGACGCCCCGTTCGGCGACATCATCATCACCGGCACCCGCGCGTGACCGAACTGGCCCGCACCATCGAGGCGCTGCTGTTCATCGCGCCCGAGCCCCTGGAGGTCACGACCATCCAGGACATCACGGGCGAGCCGCCCAGCGAGATCGCCCGGGCGCTCGAGTTGATCGGCCAGCGGCACGGCGACGACACCGGGCTCGAGCTGGCCGAGGTGGCCGGGGGCTGGGCCCTTCGCACCCGGGCCGACCTGGCGCCGGCCTGCGACAAGCTGAGGTCGCGCCCGCGGGAAGACCGGCTGTCGCCCGCCGCGCTGGAGACCCTCGCCGTGGTGGCCTACCTCGAGCCGGTGACCCGCCGCGAGATCGGCCGCCTGCGCGGTGTGGACGTCGACAGCACGGTGAGCAGCCTGCTCGACCGCGGGCTCATCGAGGAGGCCGACAAGCCGCAGTCGGGCCCCACCACGTACCGCACCACCACCCTGTTCCTCGAGCGGTTCGGGCTGGCCCGCCGCGGCGACCTGCCCACGCTCGAGCGCTTCGAGCTGACCGGGCCCGAGGCGCAGGCCCTGCGCGCGCGACTGCAGCAGGCAGACCTCATCGCGGAGGCCGAGACCGGCGATGGCTGAGATGCGGGTGCATCGCGCCCTGGCGCAGGCCGGGGTCGCGAGCCGCCGCGCGGCCGAGAAGCTGGTGCAGGAGGGTCGCGTCACCGTGAACGGCGCGGTGGCGACCATCGGCCAGTCGGTGACCGAGACGGACGTGGTGGAGGTTGACGGCCGGCGCGTGCGGGCCGAGCCCATCCGCACCTACATGCTCAACAAGCCCATGGGCGTGGTGTCGACGGCATCCGACCCCGAGGGCAGGCGAACCGTGCTCGACGGCCTGCCGGACGATGTGCGCCTCTACCCCATCGGCCGTCTCGACATCGACACCACGGGGCTGCTGCTCATCACCAACGACGGCGATCTTGCCCACAGGCTCATGCATCCCAGGTCGAAGGTGCCGAAGACATACGAGGCCCTGGTGGAGGGACGGGTATCGTCCGCGGCCGTGCGCGCGCTCCGCAATGGCATCGACCTCGAGGATGGCCCCACGCAGCCGGCGAAGGTCGAGGTGCTCGACCGCCAGGCCGCCGGAGGCACGTGGCTGCGCATCGAGATCACCGAGGGCCGCAACCGCCAGGTGCGGCGCATGTGCGAGGCCGTGGGGCACCGTGTGCGCCGCCTGGTGCGCACGCGCTACGGCGGGCTGGGCCTGGGCGGCCTCGACCGCGGCGACCACCGCCTGCTGTCGTCGGCAGAGCTCGTGAAGCTGGAATCCCAGGCGGGGCTGGCCCGATGACCGAGCGTCTTCGCGCGGTACGGGGCGCCATCACCGTGGCCGAGGACACCCCCGACGAGGTGGTGTCGGCAACGCGGCTGGTGCTGGAGGACATGATCGCGAGGAACGGGCTCTCGCCCGACGACATGGTGTCGCTCATCTTCACCGCGACATCCGACGTCACCAGCCAGTTCCCGGCCGTGGCCGCCCGTGAGATGGGCCTCACGGGCGTGCCGCTGCTCTGCGCCACCGAGATACCGGTTCCGGGGTCCCTTCCGCTGTGCGTGCGCGTGATGCTGCACGCCTACATGCCGGCAGATACCCCGGTGGCGCATTCGTACCTGCGCGAGGCCGTGCGCCTGCGCGACGACCTGGTAGATGGCGACCCCACGTAGGCGCATCGGGCACGGGCGCGTTACGTAACAAACCGCCCGGTTTCTCCTTACGGCATGAGCACTCCTAGACTGCTTTTCGTCAGGTCTCCCACTCCCCGAGGTCATCACGATGAACCCCACTACGAAGCTCGTGGCCGCGTCGCTCGCTGGCCTCGCCGGCGCCGTCGCAATCGGCGTTGGCACTGCTGGCGCGTCCATGCAGATGCCGCCGCCGTGCAACCCCGGCCAGACCCCCCAGATGGGCCCAGGCGGCATGCCCTCGTGCATGCCCCCCGGCTTCGGCGGCAACGGCGGCGCGGGCGGGCCCATGCCCGGTGGCACTGGCGGCAATGGCGGCAATGGCGGCCTGCTTCTGCCGGACCTCCCCGCGTGCGCGCCCGGCGTGCTGCCGTCGCGCGAGGCCCCCTGCAAGTTCGACCCGTCGAGCCTGCCGGAGTGCGCCGAGGGCGTCATGCCGTCGCCCACCGCGCCGTGCAAGCCCGAGGGCCTGAACCCGCAGTTCGACATGGCCCCGCCGGCCGAGGCCACCAAGAAGCTCCTCACGCTCGACGTGGAGGTCGATGGCTCGGGCGAGGAGCCCGGCACCTTCGACGTGACCCTGGTGGCGATCAAGAAGGGCATCGCCAAGGCCGCCCGCGTGCAGATGCAGGAAATGCTCGAGGGTGAGTCGTTCATCATCGACGCCAGGAAGGCGAAGTGCTTCGCCGACAAGAAGTCCGACCCGGACGCCGTGGCCGACAAGGTGTCGTGCAAGGTGCTGAGCGAGCAGACCGACGACGTCGCCACCACGCTCAAGGCCACCGTGGTGACGCGCATGAAGTTCGACGCCGCAACGCGTCAGCCCACCTTCACCGCGACCAAGTTCGTGATCCGCGGCAAGAGCAAGATCTAGGCGCTCACCGCCCGGATCGCAGGTTCCGGCCCGGCGTCAGTCCTCCACCGAGGGCCGGCGCCGGGCCTTTTTCTTGCCCGAAAGGCGCTCGCGCTCGGTGCGGCGCCGGCGGCGCACCCCGGCCCCCGGCCGCGTGGCAACCCGCCGGGGGTCCTCTGTGGTGGCGTCGATGATGAGCTCGACCAGGCGGTCCACCGCGAGGGCGCGGTTCCTCGCCTGATGCCTCTCGCGCCGGGCGGCGACCCTGAGGCAGTCGTCGGCCGTCAGCCGGGTGGCAAGCCGCTGCCGTATGAGGTCGCGCTGGCGCGCCGACACCGGGATGCGCGCAACGGGCATGCGCACCTCCACCTGGGTGGACACCGCGTTCACGTTCTGGCCCCCGGGGCCGCCCGCGCGCGAGAACGACACGCGTCCATGGCGCTCGATGGCCTCGCGCACGCGGGCCCCGGGCACCGGGCGGGTCATGTGCCCTGATCCTCCCGACGCAGGGCGTCTTTCGCCGCCTTGCCCACGAGGGGAATGGTGGGCGCGCCTGTGGGGGGCTCCTGATACGGCCCGCCCACCAGCGGCACCATTCCCGACAGATGCCACATGATGCGCTCGACGGCCCGGCGGTTTCGCCCTGCGCGTGGCGATTCGCGCAGGTCGTCCATGGGGATGGGCTGGCCGAAGCGGATGCGCACGGGGCCCTTCAGCATCTGGGAGTCCCAGATGGCGGCGGGCACCACGGTGACGTCGGGCCGGGTGGCGAAGTAGCCGGCGCCCGAGAACCCGGGGCTCATGCGCCCCGTGCGCGTGACCCCACCCTCGGGGAAGATGAGCAGGGTCTCTCCGCGGGCCAGCAGGTCGCGGCCGGTGCGTATGGACCAGACGTCGGGCGACTGCCGGCGCACCGGGAACCCCCCGATGCGCGAAAGCCAGGCATCCAGCAGGCGCGGGCCGAAGAGCTCCTCCTTGCCCATGGTCCATACGGGCCGAGGCAGGGCGGCCACGGCCACCAGCAGGGGGTCGACGAAGGCCACGTGGTTGCACACGATGAGGGTGGGCCCCTCGGTGGGCAGGTGCTGCTGCCCCGCCACCTTCATGCGCAGGGGGCCATACGACAGCGCCTTGAGCACGCTCTTGCTGGGCACCCAGACAGGGCGCGCCACGGAGGGGCGGCGCCGTGGGCGGGTGGGAACGAAGCCGCTCACGCGGGCTCACACCAGGCGCCGGGCCTGGGCGCGGGCTGAATGCACATGGCGGTGGCTACAGGCCCATGGCCGCGGTGGCCTCGGCCATCACCGGCCCCGCGATGGCGCGGGCACGCTCTGCGCCCTGCTCGAGGATGGCCTCCAGCTGCGCGGGGTCCTGCATCAACTGCTCGCGGCGCTCGCGGATGGGCCGGATGAGGTTCTTCACCCGCTCGGCCAGGTTGCGCTTGTCGGCAACGCAGCCCAGCGTGGCGCTGGTGCACCCCTCGAAGATCTCCGAGATCTCGGCGTCGCTTGCGCCCATGAACTTCTGCCAGGCGAACACGTTGCAGATCTCCGGGTCGCCCGGGTCGTCCTTCTTGATGCGCTGCGGGTCGGTGACCATGCTCATCACCTGCTTGTCGATCTCGTCGTCCGACGAGGCCAGGGTGATGGCGTTGCCGTAGCTCTTGCTCATCTTGCGGCCGTCCATGCCAAGCAGCAGCGGCGCCTCGGAGATGATGGCCTCGGGCTCCGGGAACACCGGTCCGTAGAGGTGGTTGAAGCGGCGCACGACCTCTCGCGAGAGCTCCAGGTGCGGCAGTTGGTCCTGCCCCACGGGAACGCGCGTGGCCTTGTAGAGGATGATGTCGGCGGTCTGCAGCAGCGGGTACCCCAGGAACCCGTAGGTCTGAAGGTGCTCGCCCAGTTCGTCGATCTGCCCCTTGTAGGTGGGCACGCGCTCCAGCCACGACAGCGGCGTGATCATGCCCAGCAGCACCGCGAGCTCGGCGTGCTGCGGAACGTCGCTCTGGCGGAAGATGACGCTGCGATCGGGGTCGACCCCGCAGGCCACCCAGTCGGCCACCATCTCGAGGCCGGCGTCGTGGATGCCCTTGACGTCCTCGTACCCGGTGGTGAGCGCGTGCAGATCGACCACCGAGTAGATGCACTCGTAGTCGTCCTGCAGGCGCACCCAGTTGCCCAGGGCTCCGAGGAAGTGGCCGATGTGCAGCTGGCCGGTGGGGCGCATTCCCGAGAACACGCGGGGGCGGGTGGCGGTGGCAGTGGACACGGCGCGGGAGTGTAGCCGTGGGCCGGGGGGATACGCTGCACGTCGTGCAGCGCGACTCACCTTTCTCCCCCGGGTCGGCCTGGCGCATCGCGTGGCCCATCGCGATGGTGGCCATCGGCATCGCGGCGCTGGTGGTGGCGGCCATGCTGGCCGACTCCATGGGGGCGTCTGACGACGCCGCCACGGCAATCGCCACCTTCGTGGGCAGCGGAATCATCATGGCGGGCGGCATCGTGCTGATGCGCGTGCTGCCTGCCGCCCAACGCCGCGTGACGCTGGCCACCAAGGGCGGGCGCTGGCCGGGCATCGGCCTGGGCCTTGCGATCGGGCTGGGGTGTGTTTTCGGGTCGGGCCTGGTCATCGTGGCCGGCGGCGAGGTCGACCCCTCGGCCAAGCGGGCGCTGGAGGACCTCGACGTGTCGGTGGGCATCACGTGGTGGCAGATCGCCCTCACCACGTGTGCCCTGGTGATCTTCGCCCCCATCGGCGAGGAGCTCTTGTTCCGGGGCCTCGAGCTGCGGGGGCTGGTGCGCCTGATGCCCTTCGCATGGGCGGCGCCACTGTCGGGGCTGGTGTTCACGGCCGCTCACCTGGACGCCTACCTCGTATGGCCGAGGGCAGTGGCGCTGGTGCTGGTGGGCTGGGTGCTGGCCTGGCTCTACCGGCGGCGCGGCATGCTGGCGTCGATCACGGCGCACACGACGGTGAATAGCGTGGCTGCAGTAGCCCTGATTTTTCAGAGTTGACGGGAATTCTGGCGTGCTCCGCTAAAGTGGACAGTCATGACAGAACTTTCGCCTGTAAACGACGGTCGCAAGGCCAAGGCCATGGCCCGCAACCGCGCCCGGCACGTGAGATCAGCTCAGGAACTCATCATCCTGGTGGGCCCCCAGGCCACCATCGACGAGTTCGCAGAGCACGCAGAGGTCGCGGTGGCCACCCTCTACAAGCACTTCGGCTCGAAGGAGGGCATGGTGCTTGCGGCGGTGGAGGATGCCCTGCAGCGCTGGGAGCAGTGGATGATGCAGGTGGTCGCGCCCATCAGCGACCCGCTTGAGCAGCTCGTGGCGTCGTTGCGGGTGATCCTGCGCACGCGTGACACCCGCCCCATGGAGGGGGCGATCATGGCGCGCGCGGGCCAGGCCAACATGGCCCCTCTGGATCACCTGGGGGCCGGATTCCAGCAGGCCGTCGCTCTTCTGGTGCAGCAGGGCCTGCTGCCCGCTGACCACATCGAGGCGCGCGCCCGGGCGCTGCTCGCCGTTGTGGCCGACGAAGGCATACGACAGATGAGCACGCCCACCGCCACGCCCGAGGAGGCCGACACGGTGCTCGAGTGGGCGCTTCCCATGCTGGGCATAAGCCCCGCCAAGGCGAAGCGCCTGGCGCATGCCCCGCTGCCCCCCCTCGAGATTCCCGCGGGCTAGAAACGCGGAAGGGCGGCCACATGGCCGCCCTTCCTGTTCCTGATCCAGCCGTGAGGCTGGTGGCTACATGTGGAACTGCTTGGGCAGCTCCGCCGGCGTGCCGCGGAAGCACCCGATGCTGTACGGGTACTCGTGCTTGCGTCTAGTTCGCCTCACTCCAGGCGAACGGCGGCGTCGAGGCAGCCGGAGTAGTCGGGAACGTATCGGCAGTCGTTCTCGTGTACGTCTGAAGAACGCTGCCGGTGCTCGGAGCAGTAGTTGTGCTGCACGAGCCGTCGGCATTCGCGAACGACCAGTACGTACTCCACGTACCACCCGCGATGATGGTCTCCGTTCCCGTCTTTCGGTAGTAGTCGAACGGAGCTGCCTCGTTGGTGGAGCCGACTACCGTTGCGAGCAAGAGATCTGGTGCGCCAAGATCCCGATACGCAGCCCCAGTGCAGTTGGCCGACTTGAAGAGCATGGGGCCCTCGTACCGACCTGGCGGGTTATACGTGCCGTCCGCCTTCATGACCCAGAGCGCTCCGTTCACAAGGCGGACGACTCCCCCCTGCTGCTGATTGCGCCAGCCATAAAGCGCCATCGTGCCGTTAGTGACGGTTTCGGGACGAACACCCGGCTGAACATTCGTCACTTCGGCGCCATTGGCGTCAAGCAGCTTCAGGCCGCCCGCACTCGAAGGACCGGCAGGGCCACGCCCACCAGCTGGCCCGGCGGGGCCTGCAGGACCCGCAGGCCCCTGCGCGCCGTCCTTGCCGTCGAGACCGTTAACGGCCCCCTTGCTCAGGTCGCTCACCTGAATCGATCCGGACTTGATGTCGTCGCCGGCGATGCTGCCACTCTTGATGTCGGCACCGGTGATGCTGCCGTTCTTGATGTCGGCACCGGTGATGAGTGCGCCGGCACCAACGCCGATACCGCCTGCGGCGAGTGCCAGGGCAATGGCCGACACCACAAG
>CAMCDF010000037.1 GCA_945873475.1 Bifidobacterium breve
GGACCGCGAGCATGCACGGGACATCGCGGGAATCATGAAGCGTTCGCTGGGCGTGGACGCCGTGGTGGTGACCAGCGACGACCCCGCGGCCAGCGGGCGCATCAGCGCCTTCGCCACAGGGCGCCAGCCGTGGTTGGTGGCGGTGCGCATGGTGAGCGAGGGAGTGGACATCCCCCGGCTTCGCGTGGGCGTGTTCGCCACCACAACCACCACCGAGCTGTTCTTCCGCCAGGCCGTGGGCCGCATAGTGCGGTACGTGCCCGGGCAGGCGGGCCGTCAGCCGTCGTTCATGTTCATGCCCGACGACCCCCGGCTGCGGGCGCATGCCATGGGGATTGCCGAGGAGCGTCGGCACTTCCTGAAGAAGGCGGGTCTTGACGACGATCCACTCGAGGCCGCAGGGCTCGACGAGGTGCCCACTGCCCGTGACGACGAGCAGCTGTCGCTGTTCACCGCGGTGTCGGCCACGCCGTCGGGCGAGGCCCTGGTGCACAAGGTGGATGAGACCCTCGGGCTGTTCGGGTCGCTCGACGACGACGAGCCGGCCGATGAGGAGTTCGAGCTTCAGCTGGCCGACGCTCCGCACCTGGAGGCGCCCCGGCACGGCGACCAGCTGGGCGCGAGCCCGGTGCAGCGGCGCCGGGCGCTGCGCGATGCAAATGCGGTGCTGGTGCGCGCCATCGCGGGGACTACGGGAATGACCCACGCGCAGGTGAACGGCGAGCTGAACCGGTTGAGCGGCGTGAGCCGGGTGGCCGAGGCCGACGCCGATGCCCTTGAGAAGAGGCGGGCGGCTGGCGCGCGGTGGCTGGCGCGGGTGGGGGCGCGAGGCGGCACGAACGCACGCTGAGGCGGAGCGGCATCCACCGCGTGCGGTTCGGCCGGGCCTCACGTAGGTCATGGAGGGCGCCGGGCCAGCCGTCTACCTGTGACAAACGGGCAACGTTGTTGCACGACGTTCACACCTGAGCGACTGTCCCGACGTATTCACAGGTCTGCAACACGGACGCCCATAGGTTGGCGCGGACTAGACGCCCGACCGGAGGTACACCCCAGTGCGCCGACGCGCCATCCTCGCCGCAGCCGCCACCCTGCTGGCCATCCCCGCGGCCGCCAGCGCTGCCCTCGACATCGAGACGCAGGCTGCGTTCACCCCCACCGCGAAGCCCGAGATCGTGGACGTCACGCCTGACGAGACGAAGATGATCGCCACCCAGGGCAACCAGGTTGGCGTGTGGGATGTCACCACGCCCACCGCCCCGGTACTGCGCGGTCTGGCGCCCGCCAGCACGACGGACATCTTCAACGTGTCGTCGGTGGCCGTGGTGAGCAACCGCTACGCCCTGGCTGCCGCACAGGTGGACAACCTGGCCAGCGGTGGCGCAGAGCGCGACGAGCTGTGGGTGATCGACATGCAGCCCAGCACCCCCACGGTGCTGCGGCGCATCGAGGTGGCCGACTGGCCGGACAGCATCGCGGTGTCACCCGATAAGACCTTCGCCGCCGTGGCGATCGAGAACGAGTGCGAAGGCCTGCCGCGGCACGCGCCGGGCTCAACCGCGCCCGCGGCCTGGAGCAGTGCCACCCCGAGCCTGGGCTCCTGGGACCCCCTGGCCACCCCGTGCTGGGGCAAGACCGGGGGCCCCACCGCCACCGGCAGCATCGAGGTGATCGACATCTCGAACGCCGACCCCGCCAACTGGACCGTGGCGCGCTCGGTGACCGTGCCGGCAGACCCGGACCTCACCGACAACACCGACGTGCAGCCGGAGTTCATCGACATCAACTCCGCCAACAAGGCCGCCGTGACCTTCCAGGAGAACAACGGCGTGGGCGTGCTCGACCTGGCCACGGGGAACTGGGACAACATCTGGAGCGCGGGATCGCCGAGCTTCTTCACGGACACCACCGACGACGCCCAGCTGGTGTTCACCACGGCACTCGCCAGCACGCCGCGCGAGCCCGACGCCGTCAAGTGGATAAGCGGCGGCACGCACCTGATGACGGCCAACGAGGGCGAGGCCGCGAACGCCGACAACGTCGATGAGGTGCCGGCCGTGGGCGGCGCCCGCGGCTACACCACGTGGACCCCCGGCGGCATTCCGCTTGCGGATGTCAACAGTGCCTACGAGCGCACGCTGGCCGACTTCGGTCTGGTGTCGGACGACCGCTCCGACAACCGCGGCCCCGAGCCCGAGGGCCTCGACGTCGCCACGGTCGACAGCACCGAGTTCGCCTTCCTCAACAACGAGCGAAGCCGCGCGGTGTCGATGATCGACCTCTCGAACGTGCTGAACCCGCGCTTCGTCGGGCTCGCGCCCACGGGCGAGGAGCCCGAGGGCGTCACCGTGCTTCCGACGAAGAAGTTCGTCATCACGGCGAACGAGGAGGGCGGCGACTTCACCATCGCCAAGCTGCTCGACCGCACGGCCATGACCACCACGCGCCCGCTGCTGTGGGGGAACAACACGGCCTTCTTCGGTGCCACGGGGCTGGGCACCGACACCGATGGCACGCTGCTGTTCACCAGCCAGCAGAAGCCCAACGCCATCAACCGGGTCACGGTGGGCGCGCCGGGCTACGCACCGTTCACCCAGCCCATCCAGGTTGACACCGCGCTGTCCACGGGCCAGGTGCAGGACATCACCCCCGCACCGGGCGGTGGGTACTGGATCGTCGCGAGCGGCGTGAGCGCCGGTGCGCACAGCGGGTCTGACCTGTTCAAGATCTCGGCCACCGGCGCGGTGCAGAGCGCAGTGGCCATCGGCACCACCACCAAGGCGAGCGGCGTGGCCGTGAGCGCAGATGGCGGCACGGTGTACGTGTCGGCCAACGACTCCAACGTCATCACCCGCCACACGGTGGCAGGCGGGGCGCAGGCCACGTTCACGCTCACCAAGGTGGGCACGGCCAGCGACTCGCGAATCCAGGACCTGACGATGGCATCCGACGGCGGCCTGCTGGCCGTGGAGTCCACCACGCCCGGCGGGGGCAGCAGCACGCTGGGCCCCGCCTACGTGCTGAATGTGGCCGCGCCGGGAACGGCGACGGGCACCATCACCGCCACCACCGTGAAGACGGTGACGGCCGCCGAGCAGCGCGCCACCCGGTCGATGACCGGCATCACCGTGCGCGGCAGCGGCGACGTCTGGACCCTCAACGGCACGCGCACCGGGCGGGCGGGCAACACCGACCTGCGGCTGCTCATCCCGGTGGCAGCCGCATCGGCGGGGTCGTCGCCGGGCGGATCGTCCTCGGGCGGATCGTCGTCCACTGCCGGCAGCGCAGCGCAGGCGGCCGTCATCCGCGCCGCGGCCAACTGCGTGAGGGGCAGGAAGGTCACCACGTGCACTGTGACCACCAAGGTTCCGGGGGCGCGCGTGTGGGTGCTGAGGGGATCGCGCATCGTCACCAGCGTCTCCAGCGGTTCGCTGGGCGTGGCACGGGTGACGGTGCGCAGGGTGCCCCGCGCGGGCAAGCTGCGGTTCCTCGTGGACGGCCGCCCGCTGGCCGTGCGCCTCACCGGCCGCGGGTAGTGCAACGCCGCACGGTGCGGTGGGGACCATCCCCCGCACCGTGCGGCGCCCCGCGGGCTGCTCCTAGGCCAGCAGGGTGCGGCTGAGCCGGCGCACCGGCAGCCAGAAGAGCGCGGCGGTGAAGGCCACCAGCACCGCCACATGGCCCAGGGTCACCCACCCCACGTCGCCCATCACCAGCTCGCGTGTGGCCGCCACGAAGTGGCTGAGCGGCAGGCACCAGCCGATCACCTGGGCCCACTCGGGCAGCTGGGTGAAGGGGAAGAAGATGCCGCCGAACAGGAACATGGGCGTCATCACGCCGGTCCAGAAGATGTTGAAGTGCTCGATGTTCGAGGTGAACGAGGTGTAGGCCATGCCGATGACCGCGAAGGTGAGTGCGCCGACCAGGAACACCAGCGGGCACAGCAGCGCCCACCACGACGCGATCAGCCCGAAGGGCGCCATCACGATGAGGAACACGATTCCGTAGATGGTTCCGCGGGTGGCGCCCCACAGGTACTCGCCCACCACCACGTCGCCCACCGACAGCGGGGTGGTGATGGCCGCCTCGAACACCCGGCGCACGTGGATGCGCACGAAGGCGTTGTAGGACGTCTCGAGGATGGCCCCGAACATCACCGCGCTGGCCGCGATGCCCGGGGCGATGAAGTCGATGTACGACACCCCGTCGACCTGCGTGAGGTACGCGCCCAGGCCCAGGCCCATGATGGCCAGGTACGCGATGGCCTCCACGAAGCGGGGGCCGAGGGTGGTGAGCACGGTCTTGCGGCCGACCGTGGCGTTGCGGAACCAGAACCTGCCGGCGCCGCGGGCGGTCAGCCGCTGGCCCGTGGCATTCAGCTGAGGGCCTCGAGGGCCGCCTGGAAGTCGGCGGCCAGGCCGTTGTGGCCATGCTTCAGCGCGGCGTCGATGCCGGCCAGGTAGGCGTCGGCGGCGCCGTCGGTGTCGCCCTGGGCGGCCAGGCATTCGGCCAGGTGGCCGTACGCCGCACCCTCATCGGTGGCCAGCTCGAGATAGGCCCGGTACTGCTCAACGGCCTCGGGCCAGCGCTCGGCCTGCCGCAGGGCGACGGCCAGCCCGTAGCGGGCGCGGGGCTCGTCGGGGACCTCGGCGACGAGGTCAGAGAAGTATGCGATGCGGTCGATGGCCATGTCAGGCGGCGAGAGAACCGGGGAAGGTCAGCTCCACGGCCTGATCGGGCGCGCGCAGGGCGGCGTCGCGCGCCGCCAGCACGCGCTCGCGCGGGATGCTGCAGGCCTCCGCGGCCGCGCTCACCTCATCGTCAGACGTCGTGTCGGCCGCCAGGACCTCGATGCCGACGGCCCGTCCATGGGCGTCGCGGTGGACGAACACGAAGTCGCTGATGTCATCCACGGGCGCAGGGTCCCACTCCCCTTCAACGACGGAGATGAACAGCGCATGGGCCCGGCTGTCGTACTCGGCCCTCATGTGGCGTCCCCCCGCCTCTCGTGGATTGTGATGACGAACCGGGGGTCGTCGGCGGCGATGACGATGCGCATGGAGCGCCCATGGATGACCCCGTGAACGCGAATGTTGCCGTTGGAGTCGCGGGATATCCAGCCCTCTTCCCCGACGATGAGGTGGATGACGTCCGCGGCGGTGAGCCCCCACTCGCGCATGTTCCGTCGGGCATGGCGGCTGAAGCGCACACGTCGATGCTGATCGGCGGGATCTCACGCGACCGCCACGCAACGCGCCGGATCGAGTACCGGTGCGCAACAGCATGCGCACGAGGAGGAACCGCGGTGCCTGACACCGGGGTGGGCGAGGGCTTGTGCGGTTTCGTCACGAGAATGTCACAAATGGCACTTGCGGGACCCCTGCAATCCCGCTTGCCATGAGGCAATCGGCACGATGGTGCGCTTGTGCATGACCGTTGTTAGGGTGGTTCCGGATCGCGGGGTGGTACACCCGTGATGGAACTGCGGCGAAGAAGAAGAGGCCGGTCCCCGTGGACCTGTACACCTGGCTTCCACTCCTGATCTACATCCTGCTCGGCGCCGGCGTCGCGGCGGCCCTGTTCTCGTTGTCGCTCATCGGCCGCCGCAGGCCGAACGCCGTGAAGGACCTGCCGTTCGAGAGCGGAATCCTCACCGTGCAGCCGGCGCGCCAGCGGTTCTCGATCGACTTCTACCTCACCGCCATGCTCTTCATCGTCTTCGACATCGAGCTGGCGTTCCTGTACCCGCTGGCCGTGGTGCTGCGCGACTTCGGCACGGTGGCCGTGGTCGAGCTGGTGGTGTTCATGGCCATCCTCACCGCGGCGCTCGCATACATCTGGCGGAAGAGGGCACTCGAATGGCGCTGATTCCGCCTCCCGGCGCACCCGTGCACCGCGCGGGCCGCACCGACGACCGCATCGACTGGGACCTGCGCGATCCGCTGGGCGCCGAGGTCAGCAAGGGCCTGCTCACCACCACGGTCGAGAAGGCCATCGCCTGGACCCAGACCTCGGCCATCTGGCCCGCCACCTTCGGCCTGGCCTGCTGCTCGATCGAGATGATGCACACGCTCTCGCCGCGCCTCGACATGGGCCGCTTCGGTGCCGAGTACTTCCGCGGCACGCCGCGCCAGAGCGACCTGATGATCGTGGCCGGGCGCCTCACCCAGAAGATGGCGCCGGTGGTGCGCCACATCTACGACCAGATGCTCGAGCCCAAGTGGGTCATCAGCATGGGCGCCTGCGCCAGCACCGGCGGGGTGTTCAACAACTACGCCGTGGTGCAGGGCGTCGACAAGATCCTGCCGGTCGACGTCTACGTGCCCGGCTGCCCGCCTCGCCCCGAGGGGCTGATGGAGGGCATCGACGTGCTGCGCAGGAAGATCGGCGCGAACGGCCAGGTGCCGTCATCGGAGCTCATCATCCAGCGCCGGGCCGACCGCCTGGCGTGGGAGAAGGAGAACGAGGCCGGGCTGGCCGCCCTGCGCGAGCTGTCGGCCGGGCACGACGTGCAGCAGGCCGGGGAGGCCCCCCGGCCATGAGCGACGTATCGGTGCAGATCGAGACGGCAACGCCCGGCGCGGTGGTTGCCGAGTTCGACCACGTGGGCGAGCTGACGGTCGAGGTGCAGAAGGAGCGCATCGTCGAGGCCTGCCGCGCGCTGCGCGACGGCCCCTCGCAGTTCCTGCTGCTGTCCGACATCACATGCGCAGACTTCCCCGACGAGCCCGGGCGGTTCCGCCTGGCCTACCAGCTGACCTCGCTCACCAACGGGGGGCGCGTGCGCCTGCGCGCCTGGGCCGGGGGGCTCGACCCCGAGATCGAGTCGGTCACCTCGGTGTGGCCCGGCGCCAACTGGATGGAGCGTGAGGTGTACGACCAGTTCGGCGTGCGCTTCGCCGGGCACCCCGACCTCTGCCGCATTCTCAACCCGCTCGACTGGGACGGCCACCCGCTGCGCCGCGACTACCCCATCGGCGGCGAAGAGGTTCAGTTCACGGATGCCGTGTAGCCCATGAGCACCACCGACCCACGCACCGGGAACTTCCCGCTCGCCGCCGAGAGCCGCGAGGCCATCGAGGGCGCCCTTCGCGAGAACCGGGCACTCACCCCCACCGAGCGCGTCATCGCCAGCGTGGAGGCCTACACGGCCGAGGAGGCCGCCGAGCGCACGCTGGCCAACGAGATGCTGGCCGACACCCGGCCCGGCGTGCGCCAGCCGCTGCTGCTGAACCTGGGGCCCAACCACCCCAGCACCCACGGCGTGCTGCGCCTCATCGTCGAGCTCGACGGAGAGGTGGTGAGGGAGGTCACGCCGGTCATCGGCTACCTGCACACCGGCATCGAGAAGCAGTGCGAGAACAAGACCTGGTGGCAGGGCGTCACGCTGGTGACGCGCATGGACTACCTGGCGCCCTTCGCCAACATCAAGGCGTACACGATGTCGGTGGAGAAGCTGCTGCAGATGGAGGTGCCGCCGCGCGCCGAGTGGATTCGCGTGCTGCTGGCCGAGATGAACCGCGTTGCCAGCCACCTCGTGTGGCTGGGCACATCGGGCCTCGAGCTCGGCGCGATGAGCGTGTTCTTCTACTGCTACCGCGAGCGCGATGAGCTGCTGGACCTCTTCGAGATGGTGTCGGGCGAGCGCATGAACCACCGCTACTTCCAGGTGGGCGGCTGCGCGCAGGACCTCCCCCCCGGGTTCATCGAGCGCACCCGCAAGTTCGTGAAGGAGATGCCGAAGCGCATCGACGAGTACGAGGCCCTGCTCACCGGCAACCCCATCTGGAAGGACCGCATGGTGGGCATCGGCGTGCTGCCGGCCGACCAGCTGCTGGCCCTGGGGGTCACCGGCCCCACGCTGCGCGCCGCCGGCGTGCCGCACGACCTGCGCAAGGTCGCGCCGTACTCGGGCTACGAGCACTTCCAGTTCGAGGTGCCCACCGCCACCGAGGGCGACTGCTACGCCCGCTACCTGGTGCGCGTGCGCGAGATGCGCGAGAGCCTGAAGATCATCGAGCAGGTGCTCGACGGCCTGCCCGAGGGCCCCACCATCGCCGACGACCGCAAGGTGGTGCTTCCGCCGCGCGAGGAGCTGGCGTACTCGATGGAGGCCCTCATCCACCACTTCAAGCTGGTGAGCGAGGGCTTCATGGTGCCGGCCGGCGAGGCCTACGCCCCCATCGAGAGCCCCCGCGGCGAGATGGGCTGCTACGTGGTGAGCGACGGCGGGCCCAAGCCCCACCGCGTGCACATGCGCGACCCCTCGTTCGTGAACCTGCAGGCCACCGCGCCGCTGTGCAAGGGCACCTACCTGGCCGACCTCATCGCCATCGTCGCCACGCTCGACCCCGTGATGGGGGGAGTGGACAGGTGACCACGCACGAGCTCGAGGAGTTCCTGGCGCCCATGCGCCACGAGTACGCCGACCCCCGGTCGCTCATCCTGCCCGCGCTGCGGTACGCCCAGGGCGACGCCGGGTGGCTCGACCCGCAGGCCATGGCCGCGGTGGCAGAGGCCACCGGGTTCTCGCAGGCCTACGTGGAGAGCGTGGCGTCGTTCTACGACCGCCTGTACCTCGAGCCCGTGGGCCGCAGGGTCATCAACGTGTGCGTCACGTTGTCGTGCATGCTGCGCGGGTCGGACGAGATCTTCGAGCACCTGGCCGACTACCTGGGGCTGGACGGCGAGGGCACCACCGACGACGGCATGTTCAGCCTGCACAAGGTGCAGTGCATCGGCGCCTGCGACCGCGCGCCCTGCCTTCAGATCGACGCCGGCCAGCAGATCGGTCCGCTCGAGCCGGCCGACGCCACGTGCCTGGTCGACGACCTGCGCGAGGCCGCAGCACCCGCGAGGTACGACCGCTAGATGCCAGTGCTCAACTCGGTATTCCGTCACCGCGAGTTCGGTGACCACCTCACCTCGCTGGTCGAGTACGAGCGCGCGGGTGGCTACCTGGGCCTGCAGGGCACGCTGGCGATGTCTCCCGACGACGCCCTCTACGCCTTCCACCGCTCGGGCCTGCGCGGGCGCGGCGGCGCCGGGTTCCCCATGGGCCGCAAGGCGTCGTTCCTGCCCAAGGACACCGGCAAGCCCACCTACATCGTGTGCAACGCCGACGAGAGCGAGCCCGGCACCTTCAAGGACCGGGAGATCATCGAGCACAACCCGTTCCAGCTGATCGAGGGCATGACCATCGCGGGCTACGCGGTGGGCTGCGAGCGCGCCTACATCTACATCCGCGGTGAGTACGGCGTGCAGGGCGAGGTGCTGGCCGCGGCCATCACCGAGGCCCGCGAGGCCGGCAGGCTGGGCCCCGACGCCCTGGGCCCGGGCAGGCCGTTCGACATCACCCTTTATCGCGGAGCGGGCGCGTACATCTGCGGCGAGGAGACCGCGCTGCTCGAGAGCCTCGAGGGCAAGCGCGGCCAGCCCCGGCTGAAGCCGCCCTTCCCGGCCGTGGCCGGCCTGTACGGCTGCCCCACGCTCATCAACAACGTCGAGACCCTGGCGGCGCTTCCGCCCATCATGCACCGGGGGCCCGACTGGTACGCCGCCATGGGCAACGAGAAGAGCCCGGGCACCAAGCTGTTCTCGGTGTCGGGCCACGTGCTGAAGCCGGGCAACTTCGAGATCGTGCTCGGCGAGACCACCCTGCGGGAGCTCATCTACGACCTCGCGGGCGGGCTGCGCGAGGGGCGCGAGGTCAAGGCCGTGTGGCCGGGCGGGTCGTCGGTGCCGGTGATCGGCCGGGAGTCGCTGGATGTGCCACTCGACTACGAGACCCTGAACGGCGTGGGCACGTTCCTGGGCAGCGGCGGATGCATCGTGATGGACGACTCCGGCTGCATCGTGCGCGCGTCGTGGCGACTGGCGCAGTTCTACCGCCACGAGTCGTGCGGCAAGTGCACGCCGTGCCGCGAGGGCACCGGGTGGCTCGCCAAGATCCTCGGCCGCATGGTCCACGGGGAGGGCCGCGGCGAGGAGGACATCCGCATGCTCGAGAGCCTTTTCGGGCGCATCTCGGGCCGCACGCTGTGCCCGCTGGCCGACGGCGCCGTGATGCCCGTGCAGAGCGCGCTCAACCTGTTCCGCGACGAGTTCGTGCGCGTGGCCAGCGAGGGCTCGCCGCGCCCCGAGCCCATGATGGAGACCCCCGTTGGCTGATCAGCCCGCCGACATGGTGACCCTCACCATCAACGGCCGGTCCGTGGATGCCCCCAAGGGCACCATGCTGGTGGACGCCGCCAAGGCCGCGGGCATCGAGATACCCATCTTCTGTTACGAGCCCCGCCTGGGACCCCCCGTGGGCGCCTGCCGCATGTGCCTGGTGGAGGTCGAGGGCATGCGCGGGCTGCAGACCGCCTGCTCCACCCCCGTGGCCCCCGACATGGTGGTGAACACCGACAACGAGGTGGCCAAGGACGCCCAGGACGGCGTGCTCGAGCTGCTGCTGGCCAACCACCCGCTCGACTGCCCGGTGTGCGACAAGGGTGGCGAGTGCCCGCTTCAGGACCGCACCTTCCGCTTCGGCCCCGGCGAGACCCGCACGCTCGAGCCCAAGGTGCACTTCCCCAAGCCGCTCGAGCTCTCGCCGCTGGTGGCGCTGGACCGCGAGCGCTGCATCGCCTGCTACCGCTGCGTGCGCTTCAGCCAGGACGTCGCGGAAGACGCCCAGCTGACCTTCCAGGAGCGCGGCGACCACACGGAGATCGCCACCTTCAGCGGCGACCCCTACGAGGGCCGCTTCACGGGCAACACCATCGATCTGTGCCCGGTGGGCGCGCTGACCAGCAGCCCGTACCGGTTCGTCAGCCGCCCCTGGGACATCAAGAACACGCCGTCGGTCTGCGCCGGGTGCTCCATGGGCTGCAACGTGGAGATCACCGAGCGCGACAACGAGGTGAAGCGCGTCACGGGCCGGCCCGACCCCAACATGGCCGTGGAGGAGGGCTGGATCTGCGACCGCGGGCGCTGGGGCTACCCGGCGCTGCGCAGCGCCGACCGCATCGACTCGCCCGTGCTGGTCGACTCCGTGGGCCGCCGCAAGGTGCTGCTCGAGCGCGCCGTGGCCGAGGCCGCGGGCGTGCTGGTGAACCGCGACGCCCGCGTGGGGATCCTGCTGGGCGACCCCATCACCGTGGAGACCGGATTCCTGGCCCTCGAGCTGGCGCAGCGCGTGGGCGCGGGCCCGGCGATGGTGGCGCGCATGGGTATTCCCGGCACGGGCCTGGGCCCCATGAGGTCTCTGCCCGGGGCCCAGATGGACGACATCGACCAGGCCGACGTGGTGCTGGTGATCGGCGGCGACCCCTGCACGCAGCAGCCCGTGGCCGAGCTGCGCGTGCGCAAGGCGCGCCGCCGCGGCGCGCGCGTGGCCGTGTTCGGCCCCCGCCCGTCGGCACTCGACGACTCATGCGAGGCCATGCGCACCGTGCCGGGCCACCTCATGGACGCCGCAGGCGCCATTCGCGATCGCCTCGACGGCAGCCAGCGGGCCGTGGTGCTGTGGGACGAGGCCGACCTCGCTGCCGAGCCCGACGCCGCGGCGCTCATCGCCGGCCTGGTGCAGGCCACCCCGGGCGCGCGGGCCATCGAGATGTGCGCCGACACCAGCGGGCCCGGCCTGAGGGCCCTGGGCATCGGCACCGACGCCGACCTTCTGGCCGCCACCGAAGCCGGCGAGATCGACGTCATCGTCACCATCGCCGCCGACCCCATCACGGGCCCGTCGGGCGACCGCTGGGCGCAGGCGCTGGTGGGCGTGGGCACCATCGTCGAGATGGCCTCGCACGCCACGGCCATCACCGGCCACGCCGACCTGGTGCTGCCGCTGCTCACGCCGCTCGAGGAGGAGGGCGTGCTGGTCAGCATGACCGGCCGCGCGCAGCGGCTTCGCCCCGGGGCGCGCGAGGTGCCGGGCGCGGCGGCGGCATGGGAGATCCTCATCGGCCTCACCCACCGCCTCGGCACGCCCGTGCCCGACCGCACACCCGCACAGGCGTTCAGTCGCCTTGCCCGCGAGCACGCCCCGTTCGCGGGCCTCGACTACGAGGTGCTGGGCCGGGATGGCGCGGTGATCACCCCGCCTGCGCAACATGACCCGGACTCCGCGCGGCGCGATCCCCAGGGCGAGGGCCTTCTGGTGATCGCCTGCACGCCGGTGTTCGGAGACGCCACCGCGCACAGGTCGGACGCCCTGGCATCGGTGGTGGAACCCACCCGCGTGGGGCTGTCGCCGGCCGAGGCCGATCGCCTGGGGGTGCGCACCGAGGCACGCGTGCGCGTGGCCACCCCGCACGGCGAGGCCGTACTGCCGCTCGAGGTCGACGCCCGACTGCACGAGGGCGCCGTGTACCTGTTCGTGGGCGACCCCGCGCAGCGCGCCATGCGCCTGCTGCCGCTGGACCGCGGCCCGGTACGCGCCGTGGTGGGTGTGGCCGCCCGCGAGGAGGTGAGCGCCTGATGCCGCAGGAGGCCGTGCTCACCATGCTCATCCAGGGCATCGTCGTCGTGGGCGTGGTGTTCTCGTGCTTCGCGGGCCTCACGGTTATCGAGCGCAAGCTCATCGGCCGCTTCCAGGCGCGCGTGGGACCCAACCGCGCGGGCCCCTTCGGCCTGCTGCAGCCGCTGGCCGACATCGGCAAGCTCACCTTCAAGGAAGACTTCGTGCCGGCGGGTGCCAACCGCTGGGTGTTCCGCCTTGCGCCGATAGTTCCCGTGGTGGCCGCGGTGGGCGCGCTGGCGCTCATCCCGTTCGGCGGGGCGCACGAGTGGTTCGGCCACACGGTCACGCTGTACGGCACCGACCTGAACGTGGGCGTGCTGGTGCTGCTGGCGCTGTCGAGCCTGGGCTTCTACGGGCTCATCCTCGGCGGGTGGTCCAGCGGCAACAAGTACTCGCTGCTGGGCGCCGCGCGAAACGCCGCGCAGATGGTGTCGTACGAGGTCGCCCTGGGGCTCTCGATCGTCGGCGTCGTGATGATCAGCCAGAGCCTGTCGCTGGTGGACATCGCCAACGATCAGGCAGAGGGCGTCTGGTACATCCTGTTCCAGCCCGTGGCGTTCGTGGTGTTCATGATCGCGGCCTTCGCCGAGACCAACCGCACGCCGTTCGACCTGGGCGAGGCCGAGAGCGAGCTGATCGCCGGGTACAACCTCGAGTACGGCTCGGTGAAGTTCGCCATGTTCGCGGCGGCCGAGTACGTGTCGATGATCGTCATCTCGGCCTTCGCCGCCACGCTGTTCCTGGGTGGCCCCGACGGCCCGTGGCTGCCCGGCTTCATCTGGCTGGGCATCAAGATCGGCGCGCTGCTGTTCCTGTTCATCTGGGTGCGCGCCACCGTGCCGCGCTTCCGCTACGACCGCCTGATGAAGTTCGGGTGGAAGGTGCTCATCCCCATCGCCACCCTGAACATCCTCGTCACCGCCATCGTGCTCGGACTGGGATTCGCCAACTGATGGGCGTTCTCGATCCGCTCAAGGGCTTCGGCGTCACCTTCCGCAACCTGCTCACCAAGCCGGTCACCATCGGCTACCCCGAGCACAAGACGCCCGTGTACCCGAGGTTCCGCGGGCGCCACCGCCTGTGGAAGTTCGAGGACGGCCTCGAGAAGTGCGTGGGCTGCTCGCTGTGCGCGGCCGCGTGCCCGGCCGACTGCATCCGCGTGGTGGCCGAGGAGAACACGCCCGAGAACCGCGTGTCGGCCGGCGAGCGCTACGCGCGCATCTACGAGATCAACATGGCCCGCTGCATCTTCTGCGGCTACTGCGAGGTGGCGTGCCCGTTCGACGCCATCACGCTCGAGCACTCGTACGAGCTCAGCGAGTACACGCGCGAGGCGCTCATCTACACCAAGGACGTCCTGCTGGAGCCGGCCCCCAAGCAGCCACCGCTGCATCCCAACGTGCCCGGCACCCCCTCCCCGGCGGTCGACGCCTAGTGCCGGTGGACACACTCACGCCGGGCCGGCCCATGCTGTTCATGGGCGAGGGCTTCAGGGTGCACGCCACCAGCCACACCAC
>CAMCDF010000038.1 GCA_945873475.1 Bifidobacterium breve
TGACCAGCCCGTTCTGCTGGCACCACACGGCACGGGCCGATCGCGAGGATCTCCGCCGAGAGGCACTGCGCGGTGACGAGCACTCGAAGGTGCTTGCCGAGCGCATTCTGGGCGCCGACCTCACCCCCGCGCAGATCGAGCGCATCGAGAAGGCCCTGGAGGCCGAAGCCGCCTAGCCGGCCGAACCGGCACGATCGAGTGGGGGCGCTACTGCCACTCGAAGGTGGGTCCCGAACCGGCACGATCTCGCGGGAGCGCTACTCCCACTCGATCGTGCCGGGGGGCTTGCTGGTCACATCCAGCACCACCCGGTTCACGCCGGCCACCTCGTTGATGATGCGGCTGGAGATCTTCTCGATGAGGTCGTAGGGCAGGCGGGCCCAATCGGCCGTCATGGCGTCGTCGCTGGTGACGGCGCGGATGACGATGGGGTACGCGTAGGTGCGGCTGTCGCCCTGCACGCCCACCGACCGCACGGCGGGGAGCACGGCGAACGACTGCCAGAGGTCGCGGTACATGCCGGCGAGGCGGATCTCCTCCTGCAGCACGAAGTCGGCCTGCCGCAGGATGTCCAGACGCTCGGCGGTGACCTCGCCGATGATGCGGATCGCCAGGCCGGGGCCGGGGAACGGCTGGCGCCACACCATGCGCTCGGGCAGCCCGAGCTCCTCGCCCACCAGGCGCACCTCGTCCTTGAACAACTGGCGCAGGGGCTCGACGAGCTCCATCTCCATGTCGTCAGGCAGGCCGCCCACGTTGTGGTGGCTCTTGATGGTGGCCGCGTTGGAGCCGCCGCCCGACTCGATGACGTCCGAGTAGAGCGTGCCCTGCACCAGGAACTTCTCGTTGCCCAGCTTCGCCGCCTCGGCGTCAAAGGTGTTGATGAACTCGGCGCCGATGATCTTGCGCTTCTGCTCGGGGTCGGTGACCCCCGCGAGCTTCGAGAGGAACTGCTCCTGCGCGCGCACGTGCACCAGCGGCACGTGGAAGTGGTGGCCGAAGGCCTCCTCCACCTGCTCGCCCTCGTTCATGCGCAGCATGCCGTGGTCGACGAACACGCAGGTGAGGTTGTCGCCGATGGCCCGGTGCACCAGCAGCGCGGCAACGGCGCTGTCCACCCCGCCGGACAGCCCGCAGATGGCCTTCTGGTCGCCCACCTGCTCGCGGATGCGCTTGACCTGGTCGTCGATGACGTTCGCGGCCGTCCACGTGGGGGCCAGGTCGCAGGCGTCGAACAGGAACGCCTTCAGCAGGTCGGTGCCAAAGGGCGTGTGCACGACCTCGGGGTGGAACTGCACGCCGAAGCGACGACCGGCGCGGTCCTCCATGGCCGCGATGGGCGCGCCCGCGGTCTCGGCGGTCACCGTGAAGCCCTCGGGGGCCGTGGTGACCGCGTCGCGGTGGCTCATCCAGCAGGTCTCGGCCGGCAGGTCCCGGAAGAGGCCCTCGCGTGAGTGCACGCGGATGTCGGTGCGCCCGAACTCACCCGTGCCGTTGTTGGTGACCACTCCGCCGAGGGCCTGGGCCATCGACTGCATGCCGTAGCAAATGCCCAGCACCGGGATTCCCAGATCCAGGAGCCGGCGGTCGAGCGCCGGGGCGCCGTCCTCGTACACCGACGCCGGGCCACCGGACAGGATGATGCCGCCCGGCGCGATGCGTGCGACCTCGGTGGGGTCGACGTCGTGCGGCACGACCGCCGAGAACACCCGGCACTCGCGCACGCGACGCGCGATGAGCTGGCTGTACTGGGCGCCGAAGTCGACGACCAGCACGCCCCCGGCGGCCTGGTGCTCGAGCTCGGGGGCGAGGTGGAATGCCCCCACGTCAGCCCATGCCGACGGACTGCGCCTGCTGCAGCTTCTTGCCCTCGGTCTTGAGGGCGGGCGCGATCATGACCTCGCACTTCTGGAAGCTCTGGATCGACTCATAGCCACAGGTGGCCAGCGCGTTGCGCAGGCCGCCGATGAGGTTGAGCGAGCCATCGTTCTCGTTGGCCGGCCCCAGCAGGATCTCGCGCAGCGTGCCGATGGTCTGGGTGCGCACGCGCGTGCCGCGCGGCAGCTCGGGGTGGAACGTGGCCATGCCCCAGTGGTTGCCGTGACCGGGGGCCTCGGCCGCCTTGGCCAGCGGCGAGCCCACCATGCAGGCGTCGGCGCCGCAGGCGATGGCCTTGGCAAGGTCGCCGCCGTAGGCCATGCCGCCGTCGGCGATGACGTTCACGTACTGGCCGGTCTCGAGCAGGTGCTGCATGCGCGCGCCCGCGGCGTCGGCGATGGCCGTGGCCTGCGGGACCCCCACGCCGATGACCTGGCGGGTGGTGCAGGCAGCGCCCGGGCCCACGCCCACCAGCACGCCCACCGCACCGGTGCGCATCAGGTGCAGCGCGGTGGAGTACGACGCGCAACCGCCGACGATGACCGGCACGGGCAGGTCGGCGATGAACTGCTTCAGGTTGAGCGGCTCCACCGACGACGACACGTGCTCGGCCGAGACGACGGTTCCCTGGATCACCAGGATGTCGAGGCCGGCGTCGAGGGCGGGCCCGATGAACTGCTCCACGCGCTGCGGGGTGAGCGAGCCGGCGGTCAGCACGCCCGACGCCTTGATCTCGCGGATGCGCTGCACCATCAGGTCGCGGTCCACATCGCGCGCGCGGTAGATGTCCTGCAGCCCGGCGGTCGCCTTGTCGGGCGGGTACTCGGCGATCTTGCGCAACTCTGA
The DNA here is from genome assembly GCA_945873475.1 of Bifidobacterium breve. Taxonomy (GTDB): domain Bacteria; phylum Actinomycetota; class Thermoleophilia; order Miltoncostaeales; family Miltoncostaeaceae; genus SYFI01. The sequence goes on from CAMCDF010000038.1 coordinate 2,725, forward strand.
GTCGGGGTCCTCATACCGGCTCTGGATGCCCTCGAGGTTCAGCACCCCCAGGCCTCCGAGCTTGCCGATCTCGATCGCCGTGGCAGGCGACACGACGCCGTCCATGGCCGAGGCCAGCAGCGGCATCTCGAGCGCGTGGGGTCCGAGCTGCCAGGAGAGATCGACGTCCTCGGGGTCACGCGTGCGCCTGCTCGGCACGATGGCGATCTCGTCGAGTCCGTAAGCCCGTCGCCCGCGCTTGCCCCGGCCGATCTCGATCTCCACCCGTGCTCCCCCGTCGATTACTCAGTCCGGGGGGCAACCTACCACCCCCGTCCGGACGTCCGGCAGGGGCATTCGGGGGGTGCCCGGGGGCCCCTCAGGCCCCCGCCGCGACCTCTTCCACGACCACCTCGCGGGCCAGGGCATCGACGTCGGCCCGGTCCAGTACCCCGGCACCCAGCAGGCGCGTGCTGGCCGCGCCCGACGCAACCGCGCGCCGGAGCGCCTCGTCCGCGTCGGCCCCCTCGTAGGTGCCCGCGAGGTATCCCGCGAGGAAGGCGTCGCCCGAGCCCACGGTGCTCACCACGTCGCTGCGCACATCGATGCGCGCGCGGAGCGTGCGCCGGGCGCCGTCTCCGCCGGCGTCGGAAACCCGGGCCACGCAGCCGCCCTCGTCGTGCACCAGGGCCGACCTCGCGCCCAGCGAGCAGAGGGCCTCTGCACCCACGGCCTTGTCCTCGTCGTCCGAGAACTCGTTGCCCACGACCTCCTCGGCCTCGCGGGCGTTCGGGCTCACCAGCCAGGGGTCGGCGGGCAGGGCAGCGCGCAGCGCGGGCCCCGGGGCATCCACCACGATCGGCAGGTCGGGGCGGGCCAGGGCCTCGGTGAGCACCGCGTAGAAGTCGTCGGGCACATCACGCGGCAGCGATCCGGCCAGAACCACGATGTCGGCGCCCTTCGACAGGTAGGCCAGTTTCTCCATGAGCAGGGCCAGCTCGGCGTCGCCCACCGACGGCCCGTACTCGTTGATCTCGGTCTGCTGCATCGAGGTGGGGTCGACCACGGCCGTCGAGGTACGCGACTCGTCGGCGATTCGCACGAAGTCGTTGAGGATTCCCTCGCCCGTGAGCTGCTCGATGATCGAGATGCCCGTGCGACCCCCCGCAAGGCCCGTGGCAATCACGGGCTGCCCGAGGTTGCGCAGGGCGCGGGCGATGTTCACACCCTTGCCGCCCGGCAGCGTCAGCGCGTCGCTGGCCCGGTGCCTGCGACCCGATTCGAAGTTGGGCACGCTCAGGGTGCGGTCGAGCGCTGCGTTGAGTGTGACGGTGAGGATCATGAGAACACGGACCCTATCCCGGCCAGGGCTGTGCTGATGGAATCGCCGAAACCGGGGGTCCCCACCGGCGCCGTGGCCACCAGCGCCGATCGCGCGAGCACGGCGTCGCCCTGGCGCACCTCGAGCCTGCCCAGCCTCTGCCCCTTCGACACCGGAGTGGTCGCCATCGACGGGGCGGCGATGCGCATCTGCACCGGGCGCCCCACGCGGATCGTGGCCGCCACGGGTGCGGCGGGCGCCAGCGCCACGGTAGCGCCGGGCATGCCCTGCACCTCGAGGGTGACCACCGGCTGGCCCCGGCGCACCACGACCGGGCGCGCGTAGTGCGAGAAGCCCCATTCGAGGAGGGCCTTGGCGTCAGACGCCCGGGTCTGACGGTCGGGCTCGCCCATGAGCACCGCGTAGAGGTCGCGCCCCAGGCGGCCGGACGTCGCGTGGGCCACAAGCGTGTACCCGGCGTCATTCGTGTGGCCCGTCTTCACGCCGTCGGCGTCGGGCATGATCGACAGCAGGTCGTTCTCGGACTGCAGGCGGCGGGTTCCCCGCCCACCGGGCCCCGGCACCGTGACCGTGCGCTCCCCCACCAGCCTTCGCAGGAAGGCGTCCTTCATCACCGCGCGCCCGAGGGCCAGAAGATCGCGCGGTGATGACCTGTGCCCGGGCTCATCCAGGCCATGGGGGTTCTCGAAGCGGGTGCTCGTGAGCCCCAGCGCGCGCGCCTTCTCGTTCATGCGCACCACGAACTCGGCCTCCGAGCCGGCCACGGCGTAGGCGATGGCGATGGCCGCGTCGTTGCCGCTGCCGATCATCAACCCCTTCACGAGGTCGCGCATGGTGATGCGCTCGCCGCGCGTGAGGCCAGCCGACGACTCGCCCACGGCCACGGCCGCAGGCGCCACGGTGACGACGCGGTCCGGGTCGCCCGACTCCAGCGCCACCAGCGCGGTCATCATCTTGGTCAGGCTGGCCATGGCACGCGGCTCGTTGGATGCCCGCTCGGCCAGCACCTCGCCCGTCTGCCCGTCGGCCAGGAGCCAGGCCGACCCCTCCGGGGTCGGCGGTGGGCCGACGGCCGCCGCCACTGGGGCCCCGGCAAGGATCGCCGCGAGCAGGGCTGCCCTGAAGACGGTCCGCACGCACCAAATGGTATCAGCGGCCAAACCCCCGATGAGGCGCGAGGGTCGAAGGGGTGCAACTCTTGGGGGGTGAGCACCGAGACCGCCGAGACGGCCGTCATCGCCCCGGTCACCGGACCCGGGGGCCTCACCGAGGCCGAGGCCCGGGCGCGACACCCCGGCATTCGCCGACGCACCACGGGACGCTCGTACGCGAGCATCGTGCGGGCGAACGTCTTCACGCTGTTCAACCTGATCCTCGTGACGTTCGCGGTGATCACCCTGGCGTTCGGCGACTGGCGCGATGTGTTCTTCCTCGCGATCCTCATCGTCAACATCACCATCGGCATCTCGCAGGAGGTACGCGCCAAGCGCGCGGTCGAGCGGCTGGCGGCCCTGGTGGCGCCCACGGCCCGCGTGGTGCGGGATGGGCGCGAGCGCAGCCTCGGGGTGGACGACGTGGTACCCGGCGACCTGCTGCTGCTGGGCGCAGGCGACCAGGTGGTGGCCGACGGCACGCTGCGCACGGCCGAGGGGCTGGCCCTCGACGAGGCGGTGCTCACCGGTGAGTCGCGGCCCGTCACGCGCGACGCGGGTGAGGCCGTGCGGGCGGGCGCCTTCTGCAGCGAGGGGTCGGGCTCGTACGTGGCCGAGGCGGTGGGAGAGGACTCCTACGCCGGCCACGTATCGGGAATCGCCAGGTCGTTCCGGCACCCGCTCTCGCCGTTGCAGCGGGGGATGAACCGCCTGCTCATCGCGATGGTGGCCATCATGATCCCCCTCGGCGGAGTGCTGGCGCTGGCGCTGTGGCGCCAGAGCCCCGATCTCGCCGAGGCCGTGTCCACGGCCACCGCCGCCATGGTCACGCTCATCCCCGAGGGGCTGATACTGCTGGCCAGCATCACCTACGCGGTGAGCACCATCCGCATGTCGCGCAAGGGCGCCCTGGCGCAGCAGCTGTCGGCCATCGAGGCACTGGCGTCGGCCGACATGGTGCTGGTGGACAAGACCGGCACGCTCACCACGGGCGAGGCCCGCCTGGTGCACGTGGAGCCCGCGCAGGGCGTGGCCGAGGACGACCTGCGGGCGGCCCTGTCGGAATACGCGGCGTGCTGGCGCGACCGCGACGAGACCCTCGACGCCATCGCGACGGCCCTGCCGCACGATCCGGTCGAGGCCGACGAGGCCGTGCAATTCACCTCGCGCCGGCGCTGGGCGGCCGTACGCCTGGGCGATCGCGTTCTGGCGCTCGGGGCGCCGGGGGTCATCAACCCCGGACCCCTGGCCGACATCGTGCACAGGGAGTCCACCCACGGGCGCCGCGTGCTGGTACTGGCCACGGGAACCGGGGGCCTCGCGCAGCCCGGTGCCGACGACCCGCCACCCGCGGGGCTGCGCGCCATCGGCCTGGTGTCGCTGGCCGAGACCCTGCAGCCCGAGATCCGGGGCGCTGTGGAGTTCCTGGGGCGCGAGGGCATTCCCGTGCACGTGGTCTCAGGTGACTCGCCGGCCACCGTCGGCGCAATAGCGGCCGACTGCGGAATCCACTCCAGCGCGCCCATCCTGGCCTCGGAACTACCGCATGACCCCGCCGCGCTGTCGAGGGTGGTCACCGGCGCGGGAATCGTGGGGCGCGCGACGCCCGACGACAAGGAGCGCATCGTCGCCGCGCTGGCCGCCGAGGGCTACAACGTGGCGATGATCGGGGACGGCGTCAACGACGTCCCCGCACTCAAGAAGTCGAGGGTGGCCATCGCCCCCGGCGACGCCAGCCAGATGGCCAGGTCGGTGGCAGACATCGTGATGGTGCGGGGGGGCTTCGCGTCGCTCGCCCCGATGATCCTCGAGGGGCGCCAGGCCCTGCGCAACCTGCAGCGGGTCAGCAAGCTGTTCGTGGCGAAGTCGTTCCTGGCGGCGTTCCTGGTGCTGACGATCGGGCTGGTGCCCACCACGTACCCGTTCCTGCCGCGCCACCTCACCCTGCTGTCGTTCCTGACGGTGGGAATCCCCGCGTTCTTCCTGGCGCTCGCGCCCAGCACCGGCGCCTGGAGGAGCCGCGACTACCTGGGGTCGACCTTCCGCTTCGCGCTGCCCGCCGGCGTCGCCGCAGGCCTGGGAGTGGTGTCGAGCTATCTGTTCGCGCTCAACGTGGTGTTCAACGACGTCGCCACGGCGCGCACGGTGGCCGTGACGGCCCTGATGGCCATCGGCCTGTGGCTGGTGCTCATCCTCGAGGTCTCGGGCGTGCGCCGCAGCGCCTGGGTCCTCTTCATGTGCATGGCCATGGCGGGGCTCTACGTGATGGTGCTGCTGGTCGCGCCGCTGCGCGAATTCTTCGAGCTCACCACGCTGGGGGCCATCGACGTGACCGTCGCGCTGTGCGGCGCGGCCATCACGGCATCGGGCCTGTGGATGCTCGACCGCCAGTTCCGCCCCGAGCCGCTGCGTGGCCCCCTCCCCCGCTGGATGGCCCGGCTCATCCCCTCTGCCCTCCGGGCGGACCACGACACGGCGCGCCCGGAGGAGTGACGGTCAGTCGAGCGGCTTGCCCCCGCGCAGCCCGGGGTTGAACCTGATGAGGCGCTCGTCGAGGTCGTCCAGCTCCCTCGCGCGCACCACTCCCGGCAGCGCCCCGACTCGGGCGTAGTGGTCGGCCACCGCATCGCCGCCCAGGGTGATGTCGTCGTAGTAGTTGGCCCAGCCCACCAGCATGTAGACGTAGATGTCCGACACGCCGGGCAGGTCGCCCGCAAGCCATTCGTGCGACGACAGCCACGACTCCAGGTGCGCGCCATGGCGGGCCATGTTGTCGCGACCACGGGCCTCTATCGACGCCCGGGCGGCCTCGTCGTCGCTGAAGTAGAAGCCGGCCATGATGGGCCACCACCCCACGTGCAGGGTGTTCGCGCACCAGGTGACCCACCGGTAGTGGTCGGCCCTCGCCGTGGTGCCGACCGCCGGCGCCAGCCCGGCATCGGGGAACCGGTCGCCCACCCACAGGAGGATTGCGCCGGTCTCGGAGATGCGCACGTCGCCGTCGCGCAGGGCGGGCACGCGCTGCAGGGGGTTGGCGTCGGCGAACCCGGGGGCCTCGTCACGCCTGCGCGGATGGACATCCACCACCTCGTAGTCGGCGCCTGCGCATTCGAGAGCCGCGCGGGCGGCGAACGACGACGAGCCCGTTATCTGGAACAGGGTGATCATGAGTCCTCCTCGGGTAGGTCCATCAGCAGGCGGGCCACCGCCCCGTAGTCCATCGCGCCATCGACCTGCGTGAAGAGATCGGCGACGGGGTCGCCCAGCACCAGGGGGCCGCCGGCCAGCCCGCGCGCATGCCCCAGGTCCTTGCGCAGGTCACGCGCCCGGAACCCCGGGCGATGGTCGCCGGCGAGCACGCGCGGGAAGAGGTTGCGCAGTTGCCAGGAGTCCCCCGACGAGGCCGTGACCACCTGCACGAGCACCTCGGTGGACACCCCGGCGCGCTGGCCGATGCCGAATGCCTCGGCGGTGCCGGCGGATATCACCGCGACAAGCAGGTTGTTGACGAGCTTGGCGACCAGGCCCATGCCCACCGGCCCGCAGTGCACGCGCTTGGCCGGGTCGCCGATGAGATCGAGTACGGGCACGGCGGCGGCCAGGGCCTCGTCGCTTCCACCGCACATCACCGCGAGGGTTCCGGCCTCGGCGCCCGCCGGGCCCCCACTCACGGGGCAGTCGAGGTACTGCGAGCCACCGGCTTCCGCGAGCGCGGCCGCCTCGCGCGCGGCGTCAGGGGCGATGGTCGAGGTGTCGATGATGATGGGCGGCGGCATGGAAGCGGCCATGACCTCTCTCACCACCGCGATGACGTCCTCGGAGTCGGTCACCGACAGCAGCGCGATGTCCGCGCCGTCCACCGCCGTACGGGTGTCGGGCGCGTGGGACGCCGGCAGCCCCGATGCCTTCGACGGCGTTCGCGCGTACACGGTGACGTCGTGGCCGGCGGCCGCGATGTTGCGGATCATCCCGGCGCCCATGAGACCCGCTCCGACTACGCCCACTCGCATGGCGGGCACCCTAGCCACCGCCGGGTGCGGGGTTGCGCGCGTGCCGCTCGCGGTCCTCACCCGGGGCCAGGCCACCCCGCCAGTCGCATCCACCGCAGCGGTCCTCGCCCTCGATGTGACCCTCGGCCCAGGCGCGGGCGACCACCATGGGCAGCACGCGATCAGCGGGGCGGCCCTCGCGCAGAAGCCCGAGGGCTCCGATCACCATGGCCACCAGGATCGGATCGGCGGGGTCGGGGAACGGCGGCACCGGGCCGGGGGGAGCCAGCCCGGGCACCGCACCGGCACCGGCCGACCCGCACGCATCGGCCACGAGCGCGGGCCTGCCCGGGCCGCGGTCGAACCCGCAGCGCCCGTCGCAGCCCCCGCAGTGATCCTCCCCCGCGAGGTGCCCCTCCATCCATGCGTGCACGGCGAGGTCGACCACCGCCTGCGCGGGCGACCCCTCGTCGGCGATGCGCATGGCACGGCCGAGCAGGCCCGCGAGCACCGCCGAGTCGGCCGGCGGGGCCGGCGGCACGTCGACATCACCCGAGAACAGGGGGTGTGCCACCGGGCGGAAGCCCACGGGCGCGTCGCCCGCACGGTCGGGCATCAGGCCCCGGGCAACGCGCCCCGAAGGCGCGAGGCCATCCACCGCCACCCGGCCAGCACCGCGGGTGCGAACGCCAGCGCGCAGATGTCGAACAGCACGTAACCCGCCGCGGCGCCGCTGGGCGGGTTGCCGTTCATCAGCCCGAGGCCGGGCACGTACTCGTGCCACTGCCAGGTGCCCACCCAGGTTCCCCAGATCTCGAGGAACGCGACGAAGAAGAAGACCCCTGCGTACAGCACCGGCGCACGACCGATGATGAGGAAGAGCACCAGGAAGGCCACGGCGATGGCGCCCGCCACGTCGACGCGCCCGAGCACGTTCGTGAGCCCGAGGATGCCCCAGCCGAGCGCGCCCGCGATGGCCAGCCCCACGATGAGGCGCGGATGCACCCGCGCCACGCGCGTCTGCGAGAACCGGTACCCCGCCAGGTACACCAGGCCGTGACCGGCCGGCACGAAGAGCGGGAGGTTGCCCAGGCGGTAGTCGTAGACACCCAGCAGGGTCGAGAAGATCAGCTCGGCCGTGGTCGCCACCACGACCACCACGAACACGCGTGAGCGGTCGAGCGGCCCCAGCGACACACAGGCGGCGATCAGCACGACCCAGGCGACAACCGACAGCGTGATCTGCCACCCGAGCCCGCCCAGGGAGTCGAGCCAGAGGCCGAGCGACGTCAGCACCACGAGGAACGGGATGAAGAAGTGCGGCCGCTCCAGCCCGATCGACACCATCGTCCACGCCCTGCGCGCCAACGACAGGGGCCCACCCGGGCGTGGAGATGCGTCGAGCGTGCTCACGACCCCGAGGTTAGACCCGGTGCATGCACCGCCGCGGGGGAACGGCACCGCAGGGGACGACTAGCCCTCCGGTCGCTCCTCGGGCTTCCGCTCGCCGGCGCCGGCCTCGTCGGGAAGGGCATCGGCCCGGGCCCGCTCCTCAGCGGCCTCGAGGGCCTCGATGGCGTCAAGCCGCGACAGCACGTCGTCCCCGCCATCCATTGTGCGGAAGCTGCTCCGCCGTTCCCGCTTGGCCTTGGCCATTCGAACCTCCCCGTTTACGCGCCGGATGGTACCCGGCGGCCGCGGCGTCTCCTCCGCGCGCGGCGCCTGCGGCGACCGATGCGGTCGGTTGCCAGTGCCGCGACCAGTCGATCGTCAGCGGGCGGGAAGTCGTAGGCGGGCAGGTCCTCGTTGCGCACCCATCGGAACTGCGGGCTCACCAGGGCGCGCGGGCGCTGCCCCGGCGGGTAGGCGCATTCGTAGAAGCGCAGGCGCAGGGGTCCGGCGTCCTCCCGCCAGATCATCCGGGGCGAGCTCACCTCGATTCCCAGTTCCTCGCGCAACTCGCGCCGGAGGGCCTCGAGGTCGCGCTCGCCCGGCTCGCGCTTGCCGCCGGGGAACTCCCAGCGACCGGCGTGGCCCGACCCCTCGGGACGCTGGGTGATGAGGATCCACGGCCCCTGGCGGATGACCGCGGCCACCACTACCACCACCGGCGCGTCGCGACGGGTCATCAGGCGCTCCCCGCCGGCACCAGCAGTGACCCACGGCGGTCGGCGAGGCCCTCGGCCACCAGGCTGTCGGCGGCCTCCGGGTCGCTCGACACCCGCACGCGGCCATCCTCTGCCAGGGCCTTCAGCAGGAACCCGCGCCGCTGGCGCATGGACCCCTCGTACCTGGCCTGGCGCCGCGTGACCGGCGTGACCTCGTGCACGACCCCGGCGTCTGCGGCGGGGCATCCCGGTCGCAGCGGACAGCCGTCGTCGCACCGCGGTGCCCGGGCACGGCAGAACTCGCGCCCGAGGTCCATCATGGCCTGCCCCGCGTGCCACCCGCGCCCGCGCGGCGCACCCGGCCAGCCGGCCGGGAACCGCCGGGCCACGACGCGTCGCACGTTGACGTCCTCCGGCAGCACCGGCTGCTCGTCGGCGAAGCAGCGCAGGGCATCCGCCGTGTACGCGCCCACGCCCGGAAGGTCCTGGTAGCGCGACGCATCCGGCCACCCCGACTGCGCGATGACCGTGGCGGCCGCGTGCAGGTTGCGCGCGCGGCGGGGGTATCCCAGGCCCTGCCACGCGGCGACGGCGTCACCCACCGACGACGCGGCCAGGTCGGCGGCCCGGGGCCAGCGCGTAAGCCAGGACTCGTAGTAGGGGATGACCCTGGCGACCGGGGTCGCCTGCAGCATCACCTCGGACACCAGAACCGCCCAGCGGTCGCGCGTGCGGCGCCACGGAAGGTCGGGGCCCTCACGGTCGAACCAGCGGACGAGCCGGCGCACGGCGAGGACATCGGGGGCCACGGTCACGCGCCGAGTCTCGCACGCCGCGCGAATCGGCTCACGCCGCTGCGGCGGCCTCCCCGCCTCCCCGTGCACGGCGACGACCACCGGGCTGGCCGATGGACATGGCGAGGTCGAGGGTGGTCTGCGCGCCGTCCGCCAGGCGGCTGATGAGGGCCACCAGAACGTGCGCCGTGGCCTCGGCGTCGGCCAGGGCGCGATGCGACGGCTGAACGGAGGCTCCGGCCCACCGCGCGAGGGTCGCAAGATCGTGCCGCGGCACCACGCCGTTGAGCAGCTGCCTCGCAAGCACGAGGGTGTCGAGCCAGGGCTGCGTGAAGTAGCCGTCGCGCAGGCGCAGGCGCTCGTAGTTGAGGAAGCGCAGGTCGAAGGGCGCGTTGTGGGCAACCAGGACGTCCTCGCGCGCGAACTCGATGAAGCGCGGCAGCGCATCGTCGATGATCGGCTGACCGCGCACCATCGAGTCGTCGATGCCCGTTATCCCCGTGATGTGGGCTGGGATCGGCCTCTCGGGGTCAACCAGGGTGGAGAACCGGTCCGTGACCCGCAGGCCCTCCACGCGCACGGCGCCGATCTCGGTGATGCCCGACGACCCCGGCGCGCCCCCGGTGGTCTCGAGGTCGACGATGCAGAAGGTGGTCGCCGCGAGGGGCGAGAGGTCGCGGGCGCAGCCGGTGTCGGCAATGAGACGGCCGTCCCAGGCCAGACGGGCATCGCCCGCCACGATGTCCGCGGCCAGCCGGTCGGCCACCGACGCGGGGCACCCGGCGATTCCGAGGGCCTCCACCGCGATCTCGCCGGCCGTTACGGGACGTCCCTCGCGGGCGATGAGCTCTCGCACGCGGTCGCCGGCGGTGTGCGCCCCCTCCGACCCGGGAGTGGGAAGCGTGGATGGGGCGGGCGGCGCGGTCGTCGGCTCGTGGTCTCCCATCGCGCGGGATCCTACGATCGACCCCCGACGGAGCCGTTGTCGGGCCACCGTGCGGCGCGCTGGTCGTAGTGTTCCTCCATGACCACGCGCCGTAGTCGCATGCAGGTAATGCCTGACGAGGACCAGATGGAGGCCTGGCACGGCTTCCTGCGCACGCACGCCGCCCTGGTTCGCGAGCTCGACATAGAAATGCAGGAGGAGCACGGCCTCTCGCTCACGCAGTACGAGGTGCTGCTGCTGCTGGCGAGATCCGATGACGGATCGGTGCGCATGAGCGACCTCGCCGATGGCGCCCTGCTGTCGCTGTCGGGTCTCTCGCGGCTGGTCGATCGCCTTGTGGCGATGGGGCTGGTGGAGAGGGCGCAGTGCCCGAGCGACAGGCGCAGTTCCCTGGCGTGCCTCACCACGGCGGGTCGCAAGCGATTCCGCGAGGCCCGCCCCACCCACCACGAGGGCGTGCGACGCCTGTTCGCAGATCGCCTGCCGGATGACGCCATCGCGGCTCTCAACGCGGCATGGGCCGCGCTGGACGGGCCGCCGGCCCGCTAGCGGCGCGCGGCGGGCACGTCGGCCCGCGCGGCGACGGCGATGCCCGGCATCGCCACCGACACCACGAGACGGCCCTTCCTGCGGGGCACCGCGATGAGCACCTTGCCGTCCGGCCTGCTTGTTGCCGCGATTCCCTTGCCGTTGGGAAGACGTGCCCGCAGCGGGATGCTCGACCTGGGGTTCCCGGCCGCGTCGCGCACCGTGGCTATGTACAGGTCGCCCCGCTTCGGGTTGATGCCCGCACGTTGCGTCAACGCGCGCCCGGCCCTGGCCAGCGCGATGGCCTTGGGCACCGGCGGCGGGGCGCCCTGCGCGGCGCCCGAGCAGATCGGGCCGGGGTTGCCGAGGCCGGCGTACTGGTACACCGCCCC